>NZ_ALIP01000110.1:0-3730 GCF_000283075.1 Pseudoxanthomonas sp. GW2 | reverse complement strand
GGGCGTCGCCGCCGGCGGGACGCTGGGTGCAGGCCGCGCCGGGGCCGCGGACGCCGCGGGCGCAGGCGCCTGGGGGGCGGCGGGCGCCGGGCGCAGCCAGCGCCGCAGGCAGGCATCGAGCTGCTCGCGCGCCACCGGTTTGGACAGGTAGTCGTCCATGCCCGCGTCCAGGCAGCGCTGGCGGTCGCCGGCCATGACGTTGGCGGTCATGGCCACGATCGGCAGGCGCCGGCCGCCGCGCACCGCTTCCTGCTCGCGCCAGCGCCGGGTGGCGCTGTAGCCGTCCAGCACCGGCATCTGGCAGTCCATGAAAACCAGGTCGTACTCGGCCGCGGCCAGGCGCGCCAGCGCGGCCTCGCCATTGGTCGCGGTGTCGCAGGCGTAGCCCAGCACCGACAGCAGCTTCTGCGCCACCAGCAGGTTGACGGGGTTGTCCTCCACCAGCAGCAGGCGCGCCGCATGCACCGGCGCCGGTCCGGCCGCCGGCGCGGGAGATGCAGGCGGGGCAGGGGGCGCAGCCGGGGTTTCCGGTACCTGCGGTGCCGGGCCCGGCTCGGCGCCGGCCAGCCCGCCGCCGGCCAGCGCGCCGGGGGTGTCGTCGTCGCCGCCCGGGGCGGTGTCGGCGGCCGTGCCCGCACCATCGCCGGCCGGTTCCTGCAGCGCGGCGCGCAGCTCGGCGTCCGCCGCCATCCGCGGCACCAGCTCGGCGCCCTCGCGCAGTTCCCCCGGCACCTCCGCGCCGTACAGCCACAGCAGGCGGATGCCGGCGTAGGCCGGGGTCCGGGCCAGCGCCCGGTACAGGGCGCGCGCGCTGTGGCGCAGGCCGTCGTGGTCGGCCAGGACCGCGACGTAGGCGCCGCGTGCCTGGCGCGGGAGGGCATCGCCGCGCAGCCGTTCCAGCGCTTCCTGCGGCGATTCGACCGCGTCCACGGCGTAGCCCCACGGTGGCAGCAGCAGGCCCATGCGCTGGCGCAGGCGCACGTCCGGGCTGACCACCAGCACCTGGCGCAGTTCTGCGCCACCGGTCTCGCCGCGCTGCAGGTCGCCGACCACCTTCAGCAGCGGGATCTCGAACCAGAAGGTGGAGCCGCGGCTGGGCTCGGATTCCACCCCGATGCGTCCGCCCATCAGGTCGACGATGCGCTTGCAGATGGCCAGGCCCAGGCCAGTGCCGCCGTACAGGCGGGTGGTGGAGGCGTCGGCCTGGCTGAAGGCACGGAACAGGCGCGCCTGGATGTCCGGGTCGATGCCGATGCCGGTGTCGCGCACCTCGAAGCGCAGCAGGTGCTGCGCCGGGGTCTCGCCCAGCCGGCGCACGGCCAGGGTGACCCCGCCGCGCTCGGTGAACTTGACCGCGTTGCCGACCAGGTTGCCCAGCACCTGGCGCAGCCGCACCGGGTCGCCGCGCACCGGCAGGCGCACGTTGGGGTCGATCTCCAGCTCCAGCCGCAGGCCCTTGTCCTCGGCCGGGCGGCGCATCAGCTGCAGCATCGCCTCCAGCGGCTCGCGCAGGTTGAAGGTGGTGATCTCCAGCTCAAGCCGGTTCGCCTCCAGCTTGGAGTAATCGAGGATGTCGTCGACGATCCGCAGCAGCTGCAGCGAGGACTCGTGCGCGGTGCGCAGCATCTGCCGCTGGTCCTCGGCCAGGGTGCCGTGCCCGATCAGGTCCAGCATCGGGATGATGCCGTTGAGAGGGGTGCGGATCTCGTGGCTCATGGTGGCCAGGAACTCGCCCTTGGCCAGGGCCGCGGCTTCGGCCGCCTGCTTGGCCTGCAGCAGCTGCTGCTCGAGCTTGTCGTGGCGCTGCAGCTCGCGCTGCAGCTGGTTGCGCTCGTGCTCGGCCGTGGCCGCGCGCGCCAGCGCCGTGTCCAGCACCGCCGCGGTGCGGCGGGTGGCGAACAGGGGCACCAGCGCGGCCACCAGCCCGGCCAGCGCCAGGCCGCCGGCCAGCGCCATCCAGGGCCCGGGGATCCCGGCCAGTGCCAGGGCCAGGGCCAGCAACGCCGCTGCCATCGCGCCTGCGGCGGCAGCCGGCCACGGGCTGCGGGAGGCGGGCGCGGCCATGGCTAGAGCACCGCGTTCTGGAAGTCGAAGTCGAGCTCGCTACCTACCGAGCTGACCAGGTTGCCCTGCACGAAGTCGATGCCGGCCATCCACATCGCCGCGGCGGCCTGCGGATCCTCGATCTGCTGGCCGACCACCAGCAGGCCGAAGCCATGGGCCTTGTCGATGGTGGCGCGCAGCTGGTCGCGCAGGCCCTGGTCGGTGTGCGCGCCGGCGAAGCGCCCGGCCATGCGCACGTAGCCCAGCGGCAGCTGGCCCAGCAGCGCCTCGGCCTCCGGGCCGGGCTCGTACTGGCTGAGGCAGAACTGCACGCCGGCCTCCACCAGGCGGCGGCAGAACGGGGCGAGGGCCACGCAGTGGACCAGGGCGTCGGCCAGGCGCAGGTCGATGATCACCGCGCCACCGTCGATGGCGCGCGCGCCGATCGCCTGCAGCAGCCAGTCGGCGTAGGCCTCGCGGGTGAGCGTGCGCGGCGACTGCGAGACGAACAGCTGCAGCGGGTTGCCCTCGCGCGCGCGGCGCGCGATCAGGTCCAGCGCGTGCTCCATCACCTGCTGGTCCAGGTCGGTGATGCGGCCGCTGGCCTCCGCCGTGGGCACCACCTGGCCGGCCGACAGCACCGTGCCGTCGGCCTGGCGCAGGCGCATCAGCACCTGGTATCGGGCCTGTTCGCTGCCGGCCACCGCCACCACCGGCTGGTAGGCCAGTTCGATCTCGCCTTCCAGCAGGGCCAGCTGTTCCTGTGCCTCCTGGGTGCTGGGCGGCACGTAGCCGCACACGCCCTCCGGCAGCAGGCGCGCCTGCAGCGCGGCGCGCTCGGTCGCCTCCAGCGCGGCGGTGGCGTGCTCGAAGCCGCCGGGCAGGGCGGCGTGGCCGACCGCGCTGCGCAGCTGCAGCGGCTCGCCCTCGCGCACCTGGAAGGTTTCGGTGGCCAGGCGCGCGCGCATCTCCGCGGCGATCGCCTGCAGCTGGTCCGGGACCGCGTCGCGGACCAGCGCCAGGAAGCTGTTGTCGTTCAGGCGCGCCAGCGGCGCCGGCGCCACGATCAGCGCCAGGCGGCGGCCGGCCTCGGCCATCAGCCGCTCGAACGCGGCGTAGCCGAAGCGCTCGCGCAGGCTCAGCGCGCCGGCGACCTCGACGAAGAACAGGCCGGCGGTGGCGCCGGCGGCAAGCATCTCCTCCACCTGCTGCAGCAGCCAGCTGCGGGTGGCCAGGCCGGTGTCCGGGTGGCTGCGCAGGGTCGGCACCGCGATCGCCGGCGCGGCCGCGGCCTCGCGCTGCGCGCGCCGGCGCTGGATGCGGTTGGCCACCGCGGCGATCAGGTGGCGCGGACGCACCGGCTTGACCAGGCAATCGTCGGCGCCGGCTTCCAGCACCTCGAACTGCAGGTCCGGGTCCGGTTCGCCGGTGAGGAACACGATCGGCAGCAGCTGGCAGCCGGGCTGCTGGCGCACCAGGGTGGTCAGGCGGCGGCCGTCCACGCCCGGCAGGTGCAGGTCCATCAGGATCAGGTCCGGCTCGAACCGGGTGATCGCCTCGATCAGGCCCTCCGGCTGCATCAGCACCTCGGCCTGCATGCCGGCGCCGTGCAGCACGCTCTGCGCGAACAGCGCCTGCGGACGGTCGTCCTCGACCACCAGGATGCGGTACGGGGCCTCTTCGCCGG
>NZ_ALIP01000109.1:0-16936 GCF_000283075.1 Pseudoxanthomonas sp. GW2 | reverse complement strand
GCCACGGATGGCGGCGGGCACGGGCCGCCGGCTCAGCCGGCGGGCATCGCCAGGACCGTGATCTCCTCGCGGTCGTGGTACAGCTGGCGCGCGCGGATGGTGAGCGGGCGTCCGGCCTGGGCCGCGAACAGGTCCAGGCACAGCCGGGTTTCCTGCCAGCGCTTCTTCATCGGCAGCTTGAGGTTGAACACCGCCTGCCGGCACCAGCCTTCGGCGAACCACTGCGCCATGCGCGCGGCCACCCGGCTGGGCTGCTCGACCATGTCGCACACCATCCAGTCCAGCGGCTGGGCCGGTTTCCAGTGGAAGCCGTCGGCGCGCAGGTGCTCGACCAGGCCGGTGTCCAGCACGTGCTGGCGCAGCGGGCCGTTGTCGACCGAGGTCACGCGCAGGTGGTGGCGGGTGAGTACCCAGGTCCAGCCGCCGGGCGCGGCGCCGAGGTCGGCCGCGGTCATGCCGGGACGCAGCAGGCGCTCGCGCTCGCTTTCGCCCAGCAGGACCAGAAAGGCCTCCTCCAGCTTCAGCGCCGAGCGCGAGGGCGCTTCCGGATGCAGCTTCAGCCGCGGGATGCCCAGCGGCCAGGGCGCGCTGTCGCGCGGGTCGGCCAGGGCCAGCAGCAGGTGGTCGCCGGCCAGGAAGCACACGTGCAGACGCGGCAGGCGCGGGTCTTCCTTCGCGCCGAGCACGCCGGCCTTGCGCAGCGCCGGGCGTAGCGCGTTGCCGAAGCTGCGTGCCAGGCCGGAGAGCGGCTTGCCGGCGTCCGAATCCGGATGCTCGACCCAGGCATCGCCCACGCGCAGGCCCTCCGGCAACGCCGCCAGCAGCGGCGCCAGCCGGTCCTTCGGATCGATCCCGCGCAGCTCGGCCAGCAGGCGCAGCTTCTGCCGCGCGAACACCAGCTCGCGGAACGGCAGGGCGCGCTCCAGCGCGCGCGCGTCGGCCGCGTCGCCGGTGACGAACAGCACGTAGCCGTCGTCGCGGCCGGCGCGGGCGTAGCCGGGGATGTCGGCGGCCGCGGCACGCTCGCCCAGCTCGGCGGCCAGTTCCGGCTCGAAGCCCTGGCGGCAGTAGCCGAGCAGTCCGTTCATCGGGTGGCCTCCGGCATCTGCGTGGATCGCATCAGTACTTGTCGCCGCCGCTCTCGCCGTAGGCGCGCAACACCTCGCGCGCCTGCCCGCGCAGGATGTCGCGCGCCACCGCGATGCCGCGGCGCTCCAGCTCGCCGGTCCAGTCCGCCGGCAGCGGGCCCTCGTCGAACTCGGTCAGTTCCATCACGTCCTCGGCGCGGGCGCCGATCAGCAGGCGGTCGATCCCGGCCCAGATGGTGGCGCCGTAGCACTGGCAGCACGGCTGCGAGGAGGTGGCCAGGGTCACCGGCGAGAGCACGTCGTTGAGGCGCGGGGTCTGCAGCTTCTGCTGCGCCAGCATGTAGGCCATGTTCTCGGCATGCGCCAGCGAGGTGGTGTGCGGCACCACGCGGTTCACGCCGGCCGCGATCACCCGGTGATCCGGCCCGAACACCACCGCGCCGAACGGCCCGCCGCTGCGCGCCTGGACGTTGCGGCGCGACAGCTCGATCGCCAGCGCCACCTTCTCCTCGTCCGTGGCGAAAACGGCGGCCGGATCGAAGGCTTCGTGGATCCAGACCGGGAGGGTGAGGTGGACCTGGGCGTGCAGCATGGTGTTCCTGGGAAGTACGGGGGAATCGTGCAGTGTATCGGCCGCCCCCGGCCGCGGCTAACCGGCGTGCGCGGGCGCCTGCGCCGGTGCGTGCAGCGCCGCGCACCACAGCACCCCGGCCAGCAGGCAGGCGATGGCCGCGATTTCCAGCAGCCCGGGCAGGCGCCATTCCCACAGGAAGCCGTAGAGCAGGGCGAACAGGGTTTCGAACACGATCATCTGCCCGGCCAGGCTCAGTGGCAGGCGGCGGCTGGCCGCGTTCCAGAACGCGTTGCCGACCACCGAGGCGAACAGGGCCAGCGCGGAGGAGATTCCCAGCAGGCGCAGCCAGGCGCCCGGCTCGTGCGCGGATGCATCCCACAGCAGCGCCAGCGGCGCCAGCAGCAGGGCCAGGCCGCCGGTGGCCACGCCGGTCAGCAGCGACCAGTCGCGGCTGGAGATGTCCGGACGCCGCTCCAGCCAGCGTGCGTTGCCGACCGAGTACGCCGACCACGACACCAGCGCGCCGACCGCGCAGGCCAGCCCGCCGATGCTGCTGGCGGCATCGCTGCTGAGCCCGCGTCCGGCGCGCACCGCATCGACGGCCACCAGGGCCATGCCCAGCACCGACAGCACGCAGGGGCCGGCCAGCGCGCGCAGGCGCGGGCCGCTCGCATGGTGGCGGCGCACGCCGGCCACGGTGACCACCACCGGCACCAGGCCCACGATCAGCGCGGTCGCGGCGCCGCCGGCGGCGTGGATGGCGCTGGCCAGCAGCACGAAATAGAGGAGGTTGCCCAGCAGGCTCAGCGCGACCAGCGCGCGCCATTCCGCCTTGCCCAGCGGCGCGGTGGCGCGGCGCCATCGCGGTACGAGCAGGGCCAGGGCGAGCACGCCGTAGGCCAGGTAGCGCGCCACCGACTGCTGCAGCGCGCCGAAGTCCGGCAGCAGCTGCGGCGCCAGGAACACCAGGCCCCACAGCGCGCCGGCGGCCACGCCGCTGGCCACGCCCCCGGCCAGGCCCGGGTGCGTGCGCGGATGGGGGGCGGGTGGCGACATCGCGGATCGGGCGTGGCCGGCCGCGGCCGGCCACGCGACGGGTCAGGGGTGGGTCAGCCGGCCCAGGTGTCGCGCAGGGTCACGCTGCGGTTGAACACCGGCGCGTCGGCGCGGTGGTCGTAGCGGTCGGCGACGAAGTAGCCGGTGCGCTCGAACTGGAACGACTGCTCCGGCGCAGCCCCGGCGGCGGCCGGTTCCACCCAGCCGCGGACGATCTTCTTCGAGTCCGGGTTGAGGTGGTCGCGGTAGGTCTTGCCGTCGGATTCGTCGTCCGGCTTCTCGACCAGGAACAGGCGGTCGTACAGGCGGATCTCCGCGGCCACGGCATGCCTGGCCGAGACCCAGTGGATGGTGCCCTTGACCTTGCGATTGGCGCCTTCCATGCCCGGGCGCGATTCCGGGTCCAGCCAGCCGCGCAGCTCGATCACGTTGCCCGCCTCGTCCTTGACCACTTCGTCGATGCGCACGATGCCGGCGCCGCGCAGGCGGGCCTCGCCGCCGGGGACCAGGCGCTTCCAGCCCTTGGGCGGGACCTCGGCGAAGTCCTCGCGCTCGATCCACAGCTCGCGCGAGAACGGCACCTGGCGCTGGCCCTGCGCCTCGTCCTTCGGGTGGTTCGGGAAGCTGAGCGACTCCTCGTGGTCTTCCGCCAGGTTGGTCAGCACCAGCTTCAGCGGGTCGATCACCGCCATGCGCCGCGGCGCGGTGGCGTCCAGGTCCTCGCGCAGGCAGCCTTCGAGCACCGAGAAGTCGATCACCGAGTTCTGCTTGGAGATGCCGACGCGGTCCACCAGCAGGCGCAGCGCGGCCGGGGTGTACCCGCGCCGGCGCAGTCCCTGCAGGGTGTACATGCGCGGGTCGTCCCAGCCGTCGACCAGGCCTTCGGCGACCAGCTGGGTCAGCTTGCGCTTGCTCATCACCGTGTAGTTGATGTTCAGGCGCGAGAACTCGATCTGGCGCGGCTTGGCGGCCTCGATCGGCAGGCCCTTGGCCTTCAGCGGCTCCAGCAGCTCCGGGTGCCCGGCCAGGTCGACGTTGTCCACGCACCAGTCGTACAGCGGACGGTGGTCCTCGAACTCCAGGGTGCACAGGGAGTGGGTGATGCCCTCGATGGCGTCGCCCAGGGAATGGGCGAAGTCGTACATCGGGTAGATCGGCCAGGCGTTGCCGGTGTTCTGGTGTTCGACGTGCTTGATCCGGTACAGCGCCGGGTCGCGCATGTTGATGTTGCCGCTGGCCATGTCGATCCTGGCGCGCAGGGTGCGGCTGCCGTCCGGGAACTCGCCGGCGCGCATGCGCCGGAACAGGTCCAGGTTCTCCTCGACGCTGCGGTTGCGGTACGGCGACTCGCGGCCCGGCTCGGTCAGGGTGCCGCGGTAGGCGCGCACTTCCTCCGGCGACAGGTCGCAGACGTAGGCCTTGCCGTCCTTGATCAGCTTCTCCGCGGCCAGGTAGTAGACCTCGAAGTAGTCCGAGGCATGGCGCAGGCTGGCCCATTCGAAGCCCAGCCAGCGCACGTCGTCCTGGATGGCACGCACGAACTCGGGGTCTTCCTTGGCCGGGTTGGTGTCGTCGAAGCGCAGGTTGCAGCGCCCGCCGAACTCGGCGGCGATGCCGAAGTCCAGGCAGATCGCCTTGGCATGGCCGATGTGCAGGTAGCCGTTGGGCTCGGGCGGGAAGCGGGTCTTGATCGCGGTGTGCTTGCCGCTGGCCAGGTCCTCGCGGACGATCTGGCGGATGAAGTCGCGCTTCTCGGGAACGGCTTCGGTGGCGGGCGTGGTGGCTTCGGACATCGTGGCGGGGGCTGCGAAGGCAAACCGCAAGTTTAGCCGAGCACCGCGGTCCCCGGGCCGCGGTGCCGCGGCCGTTCAGGGCCGCCGGACCGGCCGGGCGTATGCTCGGGGCCAGCCCATCCCCCGGGAGCCCCCATGCAGGTCGCCTACCGCGCCCATAACCTGATCGACGCCCACCTGGCCCGGCACGTGCTGGAGGACGCCGGGATCCCGGCCTTCGTCTTCGGCGAGAACCTGCTGGGCGCGGCCGGGGAGCTGCCCCTGTTCGGGGTGCTGCGGGTATGCGTGCCCGACTCCTCGCTGCCCCTGGCCGATGCAGCGTTGCGCGCCGCCGGCTTGCGGGCCGACCCGGAGGACCCCATCCCGGAGGCCGACCCCGGCCTGCTGCCGGCCTGAAGGAGACCCCATGAGCCTGGAATCCCTGCTTGGCATCGGTGCCTGGAAGCAACGCATGCCGCGCCCGGAGGACCTGCTGCCGGGCCGCCCGGACCCGCTGCCGTTGCACAACGTCCACCACGTCCACGGCCGCCCGCTGCGCGGCGAGTTCCCCGGCATGGAGCAGGTGGAGTTCGGCATGGGCTGCTTCTGGGGCGCCGAGCGCAAGTTCTGGCAGGTGCCGGGGGTGTTCACCACCGCGGTCGGCTATGCCGGCGGCGGCACGCCCAACCCCACCTACGAGGAGGTCTGCTCCGGCCGCACCGGGCATGCCGAGGTGGTGCGGGTGGTCTACGACCCGGCCCGGGTGGACTTCGCCAACTTGCTGAAGCTGTTCTGGGAAAGCCACGACCCGACCCAGGGCATGCGCCAGGGCAACGACGTCGGCACCCAGTACCGCTCGGCCATCCACAGCCATACCGCCGCCCAGCACGCGGCGGCGCAGGCCAGCCTCGAGGCCTACCAGGCGTCGCTGGCGGCAGCCGGCTATCCGCCGGTCACCACCGAGCTGCTGTACCCGGCGCCGCCGTTCTACTACGCCGAGGACCTGCACCAGCAGTACCTGTCCAAGAACCCGAACGGTTATTGCGGGCTGGGCGGGACGGGAGTGTCCTGCCCGATCTGAGCGGTGCCGCCCGCGGACGACGGCAAGCGCGGGCAGCCGGCTTGGGAGGGGCTGCCGTTCCGGGCGGGCATGGGCATGGCGCGGCGTCCAGGCGCGGCTCCGACCGGCCGTGCCTCCGTGGCGCCACCGCGGTCGTGCAGCCCGATGCACCCAAGGAAAAAGGCCGCCCTGGGGCGGCCTTTCCGGTTCGGGCCGGGGGCGGCAGGGCCGCCGTGGCGATCAGGCGCCCAGGCGGGCGCCGATGTCGGCGCGCAGGGCGTCCAGGTCCTTGGCGAAGGCGGCGATGCCTTCGGCCAGCTTCTCCGAGGCCATGGCATCGGCGGCCAGGTCGGCGGCGAAGCTCTCGGCGGTGACCGGGGCCACGGCGCGGTCCTCGCGCGGCAGCGGCGACAGCTTGCGCTCCACCACGCCGGTGGAGCTGGCCAGCTGCTCGAGCAGGTCCGGCGAGATGGTCAGGCGGTCGCAGCCGGCCAGGGCCAGCACCTGGTCCACCGAGCGGAACGAGGCGCCCATCACCACGGTGGCGTGGCCGCGCTTCTTGAACTCGTTGTACACGCCGCGCACGAACTTCACGCCCGGGTCCTCGTCGATGCTCGCCGGCACCTGGCCGCGGGCCTTGTACCAGTCGAGGATGCGGCCGACGAAGGGCGAGATCAGGAACGCGCCGGCCTCGGCGCAGGCCAGGGCCTGGGTCGGGTTGAAGATCAGGGTCAGGTTGCAGTCGATGCCCTCGGCCTGCAGCTGGCGCGCGGCCTCCACGCCTTCCCAGGTGGCGGCGACCTTGATCAGCACCTTCTCGCGCGGGATGCCGCGCTCGGCATACATCTGGATGAACTTGCGCGCCTTGGCCACGGTGGCGGCGGTGTCGTGCGCCAGGTCGGCGTCGACCTCGGTCGAGACCCGGCCCGGGATCAGCTCGCTGAGCATCGCGCCCACGCCCACGGTCAGGCGGTCGGCGACCTCGTCGACCACGGCCTTGCCGGGCGCGCCCTGGGCGCGGGCCCATTCCAGCTCGCGCTCGATCAGCCCGGCGTAGACCGGTAGGTCCAGGGCCTTCTTCACCAGGGTGGGGTTGGTGGTGCAGTCCACCGGCTTGAGCCGGGCGATGGCGTCGTAGTCGCCGGTGTCGGCCACCACCACGGACAGTTCGCGCAGCTGCTGCAGGCGGGACGGGGAAGAGGTGTCGGTGCTGGTCATGTCGTTTCCTGGGATCGGGCAACGGTTGTGCCGCTCCTCCGCGGGGCGGGGATGGGCGGGTACACCCCGATTATGCGATGCTGTGGATGGTAGCGGTACCAACACGCTGCGTCCCATTCTCCGGCGTATGTGACATGCGCCGGGAAATCCTTGCCCCATGTGGATTTGCGCCATTGACAGCGCTGCCGTCGGGTGCGCCCTTTGTGATAGTTTTCCCTGCCTTTTCGGAAGCCCCTGCCAAGATGACCGACCGCCTGCGCCGCACCAAGATCCTTGCCACCCTCGGACCGGCCACCGACCCGCCGGGGGTCCTCGAGGCGCTGTTCCGCGCGGGCGTCAACGTCGTGCGGCTGAACTTCTCCCACGGCGATCCCTCCGGCCAGGCCAAGCGCGCCGCCGAGGTCCGCATCGCCGCGCAGAAGGTCGGCGCCGAGGTCGGCATCCTGGCCGACCTGCCGGGTCCGAAGATCCGCATCGAGCGCTTCGCCACCGGCAAGGTCAACCTCAAGGCCGGCGACCGCTTCGATCTGGTGGCCGAGGCCGACTTCCCGGCCGGCGACGCCACCCAGGTCGGCGTCAGCTACCTGGGCCTGCCCGGCGACGTGAAGCCCGGCGACGTGCTGCTGCTGGACGACGGCCTGATGCAGCTGCGCGTGGAGCAGGTGCAGGGCACCCGCATCGTCTGCACGGTGCTCAACGACGGCGTGCTGTCCGACCGCAAGGGCCTGAACAAGCAGGGTGGCGGCCTGTCCCTGGGCGCGCTGACCGACCGCGACCGCGAGCTGATCGGCGTGGCCGCCAAGATCGGCGTGGACTTCATCGCCGTGTCCTTCTGCCGCAACGCCGAGGACATGAACGAGGCCCGCCGCATCGCCCGCGAGCACGGCTCCGACGCGGCGCTGGTGTCCAAGATCGAGCGCACCGAGGCGATCGAGAACCTGGCCGAGATCATCGAGGCCTCCGACGTGGTCATGGTCGCCCGCGGCGACCTGGGCGTGGAGATCGGCGACGCCGAGCTGCCGGGCCTGCAGAAGAAGATCATCCGCGAGTCGCTGGCGCGCAACCGCGTGGTGATCACCGCCACCCAGATGCTGCAGTCGATGGTCGAGAGCCCGATCCCGACCCGCGCCGAGGTGCTGGACGTGGCCAACGCGGTGATCGACGGCACCGACGCGGTGATGCTGTCGGCCGAGACCGCCGCCGGTGCCTACCCGGTCAAGGCGGTGGAGGCGATGGCCCGGATCTGCCTGGGCGCCGAGCGCCAGTTCCAGACCGAGACCGACTTCAGCAAGGCCCAGCGCAACCTGGAGCGCGCCGACCAGGCCATCGCCATGGCCACCATGTTCCTGTCCGAGCACATCGGCGTGCGCGCGATCGTGGCCATGACCGAGTCCGGCGGCACCCCGCGCTACCTGTCGCGCTTCCGCGCCAAGGCCCCGATCTACGCCATCACCCGCCACGACGGCGCGCGCCGGCGCATGGCGCTGATGCGCGACGTGTTCCCGATCAACTTCGACAGCCGCGGCCTGACCCCGCGCGAGGCCGCGCGCGGCAGCATCCGCGTGCTGGTCGACGCCGGCATGCTGGCCGGCGGCGACCGCGTGGTGTTCACCTCCGGCGAGCACATGGAAACCCACGGCGCGACCAATACCCTGCGCCTGCTGGAAGTCGGGCCCGACGGCCGCGCCAGCGGCCTGGGCGACCTGTAAGGGTCGGCCGGAACCTGTCGCGACGGACGGGCGCCTGCGGGCGCCCGTCCTGTTTGCGGGCCTTGCCGGCGCGCCGGGCTGCACGGGGCGTGGCGAGGGCGGCGGCTATACTTCACGGCCCCCGTTCCCCGCGCAGGACCCCCCATGAGCATCGAACAGCTGGCCGAAACCGCGCAGGCGCTCGTCGCCCCGGGCAAGGGCATCATCGCCATCGACGAGTCCACCGCGACCATCGGCAAGCGCTTCGCCGCGGTTGGGATCGACAACACCGGGGAGAACCGCCGCGCCTACCGCGAGCTGCTGCTCACCACGCCGAAGCTGTCCGAGCACATCTCCGGCGCGATCCTGTACGACGAGACCATCCGCCAGGCCACCGGCGACGGCGTGCCGTTCCCGCAGTACATGGCCGGGCAGGGCATCCTGCCGGGCATCAAGGTCGACAAGGGCACCGTGCCGCTGGCCGGCTACCCCGGCGAGCTGGTGACCGAGGGCCTGGACGGCCTGCGCGAGCGCCTGCAGGAGTACTACCGGCTGGGCGCGCGTTTCGCCAAGTGGCGCGCGGTGATCACCATCGGCGAGGACATCCCCACCGGCACCTGCATCGACGTCAACGCCCACGCCCTGGCGCGCTATGCGGCGCTGTGCCAGGAGCAGGGCCTGGTGCCGGTGGTCGAGCCGGAGGTGCTGATGGACGGCGGCCACGACATCGAGACCTGCTACGAGGTCACCGAGGCCGTGCTGCGCTCCCTGTTCGGCTCGCTGTACGACCAGAACGTGCTGCTGGAAGGCACGATCCTGAAGGCCTCGATGGTCATTTCCGGCAAGGACTGCCCGGAGCAGGCCGACGTGCAGGAAGTGGCCGAGTCCACCCTGATGTGCCTGAAGACCACGGTGCCGGCGATCCTGCCGGGCATCGTGTTCCTGTCCGGCGGCCAGGACGACGAGCGCGCCACCGCGCACCTGGACGCGATGAACCGGCTTGGCCCCAACCCGTGGACCCTCAGCTTCTCCTACGGCCGGGCCATGCAGCAGGCCGCGCTGCAGCTGTGGGCGCGGGACATGGAGAACAACCTGCGCAAGGCCCAGGACCTGGTCTATGCCAGGGCCAGGGCCAATGGCCTGGCCGCGCTGGGGCAGTGGCAGGGCGACTGAGCCGCCCGCCCCGCGGTGCACCCGGGAACGCCGGCCATGGGCCGGCGTTTTCCCGCTTGGCGGGCGGGTGGCGGCTTACTCGGTGTGCAGCTCGCCGCCGGGCTTGAACACCCAGGTGCGGGTAACGTGCAGCACGTCGACCCCGTCGTTGGTGTCCGGCAGCGGCGGGAACGGTTCGGCCAGGCGCACGATGCGCTCGGCCGAGGCGTCCAGCAGCGGGGTACCGCTGGAGCGCAGGATGCGGGTGCTTTCCACCGTGCCGTCGCGGCGCACGCCGACGCTGATCACCACCTGGCCGCCGAGGCGGCGGCGCCGGGCCTCGTCCGGATAGTTGAGGTTGCCGATGCGCTCGGCGCGGTCCACCCAGGCGCGCAGGTAGTTGGCGTAGGCGTACTCGCGGGTGCTGGCGGAGACGAACTTGCGGGTCGGGCGCTTGGCGTACAGCTCCGAGCGCAGGTAGACCTCGGCCGCCAGCCGCGCCATCTCCGCGTCGCGCGCGGCCTTGGCCGGGCTGGCCGGGGGCAGGGTATCGGCCTGCTCGCGCGGCTGCGGCTCGGGCACCGCGTCCTCGCCGCGGCGGCTGGCCACCACCCGGGCCTGGGTCTCCGGGGCCGGCGCCGGGTCCTGGCGCTGCCGCGGCAGCGGCGCCTCGCCCGGCTCGGCCCGTGGCACCGCGCCGGCCTGGCTGTCGCGCGGGCGCTGCGCACGGTCGTGCTCGCCGCCACCACGGTTGTTGGCCTGGGCCAGGAAGTCGGCCTGTTCCGGGGTCAGCTCGGTGCTGGTGTTGCTGAAGATCACGTCCAGGGTCGGCACCAGCGGGGCCTCGCCGCGGAAGGCGAAGCCCAGGCCCAGGATCAGGATCCCGTGGACCAGCGCCGACAGCACCAGGGTGGCGCTCAGGCGCTGCCGCTCCCCGATCCGCGGCGGTGCCACCTGGGCCGTGCTCATGCCGCCGGCCCGGCCTCGATGGCGTCGAACAGCAGCCCGGCGATGTTCAGGCCGAACTGCGCGTCCAGCTCGCGCACGCAGGTGGGGCTGGTGACGTTGACCTCGGTCAGGTAGTCGCCGATCACGTCCAGGCCGACGAAGCGCATGCCGCGGCGGCGCATCTCCGGGCCGACCTGGGCGGCGATCCAGCGGTCGCGCTCGGACAGCGGGCGGCCCACGCCGCGGCCGCCGGCGGCCAGGTTGCCGCGGAACTCGTCGCCCTGCGGGATCCGAGCCAGGCAATAGTCCACCGGCACCCCGTCGACCAGCAGGATGCGCTTGTCGCCGTCGGTGATCTCCGGGATGTAGCGCTGGGCCAGGGCCAGCTTGCGCCCGCCCTCGGTCAGCGTCTCCAGGATCACGTTCAGGTTGGGATCGCCGGCCTGGCTGAGGAAGATCGAGCGCCCGCCCATGCCGTCCAGCGGCTTGAGCACCACCCGGCCGTGTTCGGCGGCGAAGGCCTTCAGCGCGGCCGGGTCGCGGCTGATCCGGGTCGGCGGGCAGCACTGCGGGAACAGCTGGGCGGCAAGCTTCTCGTTGAAGTCGCGCAGGCCCTGCGGGTTGTTCACCACCTCCGCCCCGGCCGCCCGGGCGATGTCCAGGATGTGGGTGTCATAGAGGTACTCGCCGTCGAACGGCGGGTCCTTGCGCATCAGCACCACCTGGCCGGGGCCGAAGGCCAGCTCGGCGTAATCGCCCAGCTCGTACCAGCCGGCCTTGTCGTCGCGCACCCGCAGCGGGGCGGCGGTGGCCACGGCGCGGCCGTCGCGCAGGCCCAGCCCGCCGGGGCGGACGTAGTGCAGGCGGTGGCCGCGCCGCTGCGCCTCCAGGAGCATGGCGAAGGTGGTGTCCTTGGCGATCTTGATCGACCCGATCGGGTCCATCACCACGACGACGTCCAGGGGCATTGGGGCGGGCCGCACACGTAGGGAAGGCAGGCCGGTGATGTTAGCCCATCGTCCGCGGCCGCGACCGGCCCGGGCGGCCCCGGCCCGCGCGGCGTGCCGGCGGTCGCGCCGCGCCGGTGACGCAGGTGCACAAACCCACGCCGGGCTTGACAGGTTTTCCCGGTACTGGGATATAGACACCCAAGCAGCGGTGCCGGGAATGAAGAAGCGCCGCGCGCAAGGGGAACCAGGGTAATGACTGACAACACGGCCCCAGCCGGGGCATTGGGTGGCCTGCGGGTACTGGTCATCGACGACTCAAAGACCATCCGCCGCACCGCCGAGACCCTGCTCAAGCGCGAGGGCTGCGAGGTGGTCACGGCCAGCGACGGCTTCGAGGCGCTGGCCAAGATCGCCGACCAGCAGCCGCAGATCATCTTCGTCGACATCATGATGCCGCGGCTCGACGGCTATCAGACCTGCGCGCTGATCAAGGGCAACCAGAAGTTCAAGTCGACGCCGGTGATCATGCTGTCCTCCAAGGACGGCCTGTTCGACAAGGCGCGCGGCCGCATCGTCGGCTCCGAGCAATACCTCACCAAGCCATTCACGCGGGAAGAACTGCTCGGGGCAATCCGTACGTACGTCAACGCCTGACCGGGGGGCAGGCAAAACATGGCTCGAATCCTGCTGATCGAAGATTCGCCGACCGATCGTGCCGTCTTCACCCAGTGGCTGGAGCGCGGCGGACACCAGGTCCTGCTCGCGACCAACGCCGAGGACGGACTTGAACTGGCACGCAAGCAGCTGCCCGACCTCGTACTGATGGACGTGGTGCTTCCGGGCATGAGTGGTTTCCAGGCCACCCGCGCGCTCAGCCGCGACGAGGCCACCAGCAAGATCCCGGTGCTGATCGTCAGCACCAAGAGCATGGAGACCGACCGCGCCTGGGCCATGCGCCAAGGCGCGGTGGACTACGTGGTCAAGCCGCCGCGCGAAGAGGACCTGATGGCGCGCATCAACCAGCTGGTGGGCGCGGCCTGATGCGCACTCCGTTCGACATCCTTTCCGACTACGAGCGCCGCAGCCTGGCGCACGCGGTGCAGCTGCCGGCGCGCGAGCTGGGCCCGGAGACCTGGCGCGGCGTCGGCTACCGCATCGGCCGGCAGCGGCTGGTGTCGCAGTTCGGCGAGGTGGTCGAGATCATGCCGATGCCGCCGGTGACGCCCGTCCCCGGCGCGCAGCCGTGGCTGCTGGGCATCGGCAACCTGCGCGGCAACCTGTTCCCGGTCATCGACCTGAAGCTGTTCCTGGAAGGCGAGCGCACCGTCCTGCACGAGGGCCAGCGCGTGCTGGTCATGCGCCAGCAGGGCGGCGACGTGGCGCTGACTATCGACGAGCTGTACGGCCAGCGCGCCTTCAGCGAGGACCAGGCAATCGACCCGGCGCCGCTGGCCCGCGGCCGCTACGCCCACTTCGTCGAGCGCGCGTTCCACAGCGAGGGCGCGGACTGGGCGGTGTTCTCCCTGTCCAGGCTGGCCCGTACCCCTGAATTCAGGCAGGCCGCGGCGTGAGCGGCGGCCCCTCCAAGAATCCGATCGAGGCAATACGCGAATGAGCACTGCACCGGAATCCCCGAAGACCAGCCGCCTGGGTGGCGTGAGCACCGGGTTCTGGCTGGTCCTGCTGGTGCTGTCGGTGGTGGTGTTCGCCACCAACACCGGTGTGGCGACCTACCAGGGCAGCCGGCTGGCCGGCGCCAGCACCGGCGCGGCCGACCTGCAGGTGCTCTCGCAGCAGCTTGCCAACCAGGGCCGCGACGCGGTCGGCGGCAACGCCGAGGCGTTCACCGCCTTCCGCCAGACCCGCACCCGCATCGTCAGCACGGTGAGCGGGCTGCAGCAGCGCTTCGGCGGCGAGCCGGGCGTGGCCGCGCCGCTGCAGCAGCTGGGCCGCACCTGGAACCCGCTGGCCCGGCAATCGGCGCAGATCCTTGAGTCCGAGGAGGCGGTGCTGGCCCTGGCCGGCAACGCCGACCGCTTCGTCGGCCGCGTGCCGCAGCTGCAGGCGCAGCTGAACGAGGTGGTGCGCGCGATGACCGCCGGCGGCGCGCCCGCCGCGCAGGTGTTCAATGCCCTGCAGCAGGTCGTGGTCGCCGGCACCATGGCCCGCCGCGTCACCGAGATCCGCGCCGGCGGTCCCGGCGCCAGCGCCGCCGGCGACGCCCTGGCCCGCGACGCGGTGGTGTTCACCCAGGTGCTGACCGGCCTGATGGAGGGCAACGAGGAACTGGGCATCGCCCAGGTCCGCAACCCCGCCGCCCAGGCCGCCCTGCAGCAGTCGCAGGAACAGTGGAACGAGATGCGCAAGGACGTCGAGGCGATCCTGGCCAGCTCGCGCAACCTGTTCGCCGCGCAGACCGCGGCCGCCAGCCTGGTGGCCGGCTCGTCGCAGATGCTGGAGGACAGCAAGCGCGTGTTCGAGGCGTTCGCCGCCTTCGGTTCGGCCCGCGACACCCGCGTGTTCCCGAACTTCTGGATCGGCGTGGTTTCCGGCGTGCTGGCGCTGCTGTCGCTGATCGGCTTCGTGTGGAGCTCGGTGCGCAACCGCCAGCGCGAGCAGGAGCTGCGCTACCAGGCCCAGGTGGAGTTCAACAGCCGCAACCAGCAGGCGATCATGCGGCTGCTGGACGAAATCAGCTCGCTGGGTGAAGGCGACCTGACGGTGAAGGCCTCGGTGACCGAGGACATGACCGGCGCGATCGCGGACGCGATCAACTACGCGGTGGACGAGCTGCGCAACCTGGTGACCACGATCAACGACACCTCGGTGCAGGTCGCGGCCTCGTCCCAGGAGACCCAGGCCACCGCGCTGCAGCTGGCCGAGGCGTCCAACCACCAGGCCGAGCAGATCAACGCCGCCTCCCAGCGCATCGCTGAAATCGCGGCCAGCATCGAGCAGGTGTCGCGCAACTCCACCGAATCGGCGGAAGTGGCGCAGCGCTCGGTGGTCATCGCGGCCGAGGGCGCCGGCGTGGTGCGCGAGACCATCAACGGCATGGACCAGATCCGCGACCAGATCCAGGAGACCTCCAAGCGCATCAAGCGCCTGGGCGAGTCGTCCCAGGAGATCGGCTCGATCGTGGAACTGATCAACGACATTTCCGAGCAGACCAACATCCTGGCGCTCAACGCGGCCGTGCAGGCGGCCGCGGCGGGCGAGACGGGCCGCGGCTTCGCGGTGGTGGCGGACGAAGTGCAGCGCCTGGCGGAACGCACCTCCAACGCGACCCGGCGAATCGAAGGCCTGGTCCAGGCGATCCAGGCCGACACCAACGAGGCGGTCAGCTCGATGGAGCAGACCACCGCCGAGGTGGTGTCCGGTGCCCGCCTGGCCGAGGACGCCGGTACCGCGCTGACCGAGATCGAGCGCGTGTCCAACGCCCTGAACGAGCTGATCAAGAACATCTCGGTCGCCGCCCAGCAGCAGGCCGGCGCGGCCGCCGACATCACCAAGACCATGGAAGTGGTCCGCCAGATTTCCGCCCAGACTTCGCGGGGCGCGGGCCAGACGGCCGAATCGATCGGACACCTGGCGCAGCTGGCTGCCGACCTGCGCCGCTCGGTCGCCGACTTCAAGCTGCCTGGCTGATCAGATGGGCCTGACGGGGGATGATGGAATGAAGATGGCCCGGTATCCGCGCCTTGGCTGCCCGGCGGCATGGGGGCAGGCATGAGTGCGCTGCGCGACGCGATGAGCCACGCCGTACTCGGCTGGGTCAAGCCCGAGCTGGACGAGACCCTGCGCCAGGCGCGCGGGGAGATCGAGGCGTTCGTCGAGAACCCCTCCGACAGCAGCCGCATGCGCTTCTGCGCCGGCTACCTGCACCAGGTGCAGGGCACGCTGCGGATGGTCGAGCTGTACGCCCCGGCGATGGTCGCCGAGGAGATGGAGCTGCTGGCCCAGGCCCTGCAGCAGGGCGCGGCCAACGACCGCGACGAGGCCTGCGCCACCCTGATGCGCGGCACCGTGCTGCTGCCCGACTACCTGGAGCGCCTGCAGAACGGCCATCGCGACATCCCGATCGTGCTGCTGCCGCTGCTCAACGACATCCGCGCCGCGCGCGGTGCCGCCGGACTCAACGAGAGCGTGCTGTTCGCCCCGGACCTGAGCGCGCCGCTGCCGGCGCAGCTGCCGGCGCCCTCCGCGCTGCCGTGGGCGCAGCGCCAGGACCTGGTCGCCGCCGCCCTGCGCCGTTTCCAGGAAGCGATGCTGGCGTGGCCGGAGAACGGCGCCCCCGGCGACACCGCGATGCTGGCCGAGGCGACCGCCGAACTGCTGCGCAACGCCAGCCACGAGACCACCCGGCGCATGCTGTGGGTGCTGTCCTCGGTGACCGCCGCGCTGCGCGACGGCGCCCTGGCCGGCAACGAGAACCTGCGCGGCGCCTTCGCCGCCGCGCTGCGCGCGTTGCAGCAGGCCAGCGAGAACGAGGCCCTGCCGGCCGCCTCGCGCGGCGTGTCGACCCAGGAGCCGACCCGCCAGCTGCTGTACGCGGTCGCCTACGCGCGCACGCCGCACCCGGCGCTGGATGAACTGCGCCGCGCGTTCGACCTGGACGCGCAGATGCCCAGCGAGGCCGAGCTGGACCACGCCCGCGGCAGCCTGGCCGGCCGCAACCGCGACCTGCTCAACACCGTCGGCGGGGTGGTCAAGGAGGAATTGCTGCGGGTGAAGGACGCGCTGGACCTGCACCTGCGCACCGGCGGCGACGTCGCCGCGCTGCAGCCGCAGGCCGCCGACCTGACCCGGGTGGCCGACACCCTGGGCATGCTCGGCCTGGGCGTGGCCCGCGACGTGGTGCTGCAGCAGCGCGACGCGCTGCAGGCCATCGCCGCCGGCAACGCGCCGGCGAGCGAGGGCGCGCTGCTGGACATCGCCGGCGCGCTGCTCTACGTGGACGCCACCCTCGACGACCAGGTTGCCAGCCTGGGCGCGGGCGAGGAGGGCGCGGAGGATGCCGCCGCGGCCGAGGCCCGGCGCACGGTGGAGGTGCTGGCGCACGAGGCGCTGGCCAACTTCGCCGCCGCGCGCGAGGACTTCGTCGCCTTCATCGAGACCAACTGGGACCATGCCCGGCTGGAATCGGTGCCGCGCCTGCTGGAGGAAGTGGCCGGCGCGCTGCGCATGCTCGAGCTGGGCGAGCCGGCCGATTACCTGGAAGGCGTGCGCCGCTACATCCTGACCGAGCTGATCGGGCGCCGGCGCGTGCCCAGCGGCCGCCAGCTGGACACCCTGGCCGACGCCATGGCCAGCCTGGAGTACTACCTGGAGGCGCTGCGCGACCGCCGGCCCAACCGCGCCGAGATCCTGGAGATCGCGCGCAGTAGCCTGGAAAGCCTGAACTACTGGCCGCTGCCGGACGCCCACGCC
>NZ_ALIP01000108.1:0-14462 GCF_000283075.1 Pseudoxanthomonas sp. GW2 | reverse complement strand
GGGCCCCCCCCCCCCCCCCCCCGGGGGGGGGGGGGGGGGGGGGGAGGGGTTGGAAAGCGGGCCGGGCTCCTCGCGCCCAGCAGCCTTGCTGCTGGCCACCGCCTGCAAGTCACGACGCTGGCCCGCGATACCAGTCCAGGACCGCCGGCGCCAGCCGCGGTTCCAGTCCGATACCCAGGGCAACGCACGCATCCAGCACGTCGCGCACGTGCTGCTGCGCAGGCGTGGGACCGGCCAGGCCTTCCAGCTCGTCCACCGATAGCTGCACCAAGGTCCACTCGTGCAGTCGGTCCGCGCGTTGTTGCAGCGCCGCCTGTAGCCAGTCGCCCAGTCGATACGTGCGATAGCCACGCGCGCCCAGGGTCGCCACGCGCTCGGCCAGCAGCGCCGACACGCCCCGGAACCACTCGGTATGCCCGCCAGCCGGAATCCGGATCGCCAGTGGCGCCGGCGCGTTGTACCCGCCCAGTCCTGCGCGCAGCTCCAGCTCAAGGTCGCGCGCGTCACGGATGGACTCGGCCTCCACCAGCATCCCGCCTTCCAGGTCGAAGAACCCGAACCAGCGCGGGTGCAGCGCCGCGATCCGCCCCAGCGGATCGGCGGAGAAGCCGATCTTGCAGTGGTCCTCCCAGGCGCAGGGGAACACGTAGGCGAAGCAGCGGCCGTCGATCGCCAGCGCCTGCCCGGTGGGCAACGGGGAGCCGGCAGCCAGCCCGCGGACGCCGGGCGGGCTCACGCCGCCCGCTCCCCTGGACCAGGCACGGATGGGGACGCTCCCACGCCTGCCTGCAAGGAATCCTGTGTCCGCGCCGCCTGCGGGCGCGCGCGGAACACCACGCTCATGCGTGGTGCGACCGGGAGCGCGGTCTTGGGTATGCCGTGTTCGTGGGTGAGCTGACTGGCATGGCTCATGACCAGCAGGCTGCCCGGCTCCAGGTCGATGCCCAGCGCGCGGCCACCGGCCTTGGCACGGATGTTCATGCGCCGGGCGCTGCCGAGCGAGACCAGCGCCAGCGGTTGTCCCGGCACCAGCTGGTGCAGCTTGTCGTTGTGCATGGCCACGCTGTCGTTGCCGTCGCGGTAGAAGTTCAGGCCCGCGCTGTTGTAGGCACCCGGCGCCACCGCCTGCACGCGTTCCAGCATCGCCGCCAGCGGCAGGCCCTCGGGCACCTCGTGCAGGCCGTACCAGGCCATCAACCGCGGCACGTCGACCACGCGGTCGTACATCGGCCTGCGCGCGGACTGCCAGCGGCAGCCATCGCGCAGCGCCTCGAACCATTCCCGGGCCAGCGCAGGAGGCAGGAACTCCGCCCAGTAGCGGATACCGCCCTCGGCATCCTCCACCAGGGTCTGCGGTCCGTTGTCGAACAGGTCCATGTCGCCCTCCTGCGCAATGCGCGGTTGATCAGTGGAAATCGCGGGATTCGACCTGCATCCCGCCCAGCAGGTGGCTCAGGTCCTCCAGGTGGGCGGCGATCAGGTGCTCCACGCCGTCCACCCGTTCCCAGCGTCCGCGCACGGCCATCAGCCGCGACTGCAGCAGCGGCTTGCGCTGGCGCACGGCCAGGTCCGGCCACACGATCACGTTGACCATGCCGTGCTCGTCCTCGAGGGTGACGAAGATCGTGCCCTTGGCCGTGGCCGGCCGCTGCCGCTGGGTGACCAGGCCGGCCACGTGCACGCCGCTGCCATGGCGGCGCTGCCGCAGCTCGCGCACGCCCAGGATCCGCCGCTGCACCATCTGCGCGCGCAGCAGCGCCATCGGATGCGCGCGCAGGCTCAGGCCGGTGCTGCGGTAATCGGCCAGCAGCTCCTCGCCCAGGCGCGGCGCCGGCAGTTCGATGCGGGTTTCATCCGGGCTGGTATCCAGCAGCGGCCGTTTCGGCTCGATCCCGGCCACCGCCCAGCGCGCGGCATTGCGGTGGCCGGCCAGGCCATCGAGCGCGCCCGCTTCGGCCAGGGCCTGGCGCGCCCTCGCATCCAGTCCCGCACGCCGGCACAGGTCGGCCACGTCGCTGAAGGGACGCCAGCGCCGCGCATCGACGATCGCCTGCGCCGCGCTTTCCGACAGGCCCGCCACCAGCCGCAGGCCCAGCCGGATCGCCGGCTGCCTGCCCTCGCCCAGCGGCTCCAGGGTCGAATCCCAGCTGCTGCAGGCCACGTCCACCGGCCGCACCTCCACCCCCTCGCGTCCACCGCGGCCGCGCCGCGCGTCCTGCACGATCTGGCTGGGCGAGTAGAAGCCCATCGGCTGCGAGTTGAGCAGGGCGCAGGCGAAGGCCGCCGGCTCGTGGCGCTTGAGCCAGGCGCTGACATAGACCAGCTTGGCGAACGAGGCCGCATGGCTCTGCGGGAAGCCGTAGGAACCGAAGCCCTTGATCTGCTCGAACAGCTGGTCGATGAACCCGCTGCCGTAACCCTTGCCTTCCATCAGCCGGCGGATCTTCAGGCGGTGCGGCTCCATGTCGCCGCCCCGCCCCCAGGCCGCCATCGAGCGGCGTAGGTGGTCGGCCTCCTCCGGCGTGTAGCCGGCATGGATCACCAGCTCCATCACCTGCTCCTGGAACAGCGGGATGCCCAGGGTGTTGCCGAGGATCTGCTTTACCCCCTCGGAGGGATAGCTAACCGGCTCCTTGCCCATGCGCCGGCGCAGGTAGGGATGGACCATGCCGCCCTGGATCGGCCCGGGGCGCACGATCGCCACCTGCACCACCAGGTCGTAGAACGTCTTCGGCCGCAGCCGCGGCAGCATCGCCATCTGCGCGCGCGATTCGACCTGGAACACGCCCACGCTGTCGGCGGCCTGCAGCATTTCGTAGGTGGCCGGGTCCTCGCGCGGCAGGGTGGCCATGTCCAGGCGCACGCCGCGGTACCACTCCACCAGGTCGAAGGCCTTGCGGATGCAGGTGAGCATGCCCAGCGCCAGGCAGTCGACCTTGAGCATGCCCATCGTCTCCAGGTCATCCTTGTCCCACTGGATGATGGTGCGGTCGGCCATGGCCGCGTTCTCCACCGGCACCACGGTCGACAGCGGCGCGTCGGAGATCACGAAACCGCCCACGTGCTGGGACAGGTGGCGCGGCATGCCTTCCAGCATCGCCGCCAGCGCCAGCACCTTGTTGATGAGCGGGTTGTCCGGATCGAACCCGGCCTCGGACAGGCGCTGGCGCATCGGCGCGGCACCATTGCCCCAGCCGAAGCATTCGGCCAGCAGGCCGATCTGGTCCGGGGGCAGGCCGAAGGCCTTGGCCACGTCGCGCACCGCGCTCTTGCCGCGGTAGCGGATCACCGTGGCCGCCAGCGCCGCGCGCCGCCGCCCGTACTTGCCATACACGTACTGCAGCACTTCCTCGCGGCGCTCGTGCTCGAAGTCCACGTCGATGTCCGGCGGCTCGTCGCGTGCCTTGGACAGGAAGCGCGAGACCAGCAGGCGGGTCTGCGCCGGATCCACCGCGGTGATGCCCAGGGCAAAGCACACCGCCGAGTTGGCCGAGGAGCCGCGGCCCTGGCAGAGGATGCCCTTGCCGCGGGCGTAACGGACGATGTCCTCCACGGTGAGGAAGAACGCCTCGTACTTGAGCTCGGCGATCAGCGCCAGTTCCTCCTCGATCTGCGCGGCCACCTTCGGCGGCACGCCCTCCGGCCAGCGCCGGCGCATGCCCTCTTCCGTGAGCTGGCGCAGCCAGCTGGTCGGGGTATGCCCCTGCGGCACCAGTTCCTTCGGATAGACGTAGCCGGCTTCCTTGAGGTCGAAGTGGCAGCGCCGCGCCAGTTCCACCGAAGCCTGCAGCAGCGGCGCCGGATAGATCGCCGCCAGCGCGCGGCGCGTGCGCAGGTGGCGCTCGCCGTTGCGGAACAGCCGGTCGGCGCATTCGGCCAGGGTCAGGTTGTGGCGGATCGCGGTGAGCGTGTCCTGCAGCACCCGGCGCCGGCGCACGTCCATGTGCACGTCGCCCGCCGCCACCGCCGTCATCTGCAGCCGTGCCGCCAGTTCCTGCAGCCGGGCCAGGCGCGCGGCATCGTCCTGCTCGCGGTGCAGCTCCACCGCCAGGTACGCGCGCTCGCCAAACAGCAGGCGCAGCCAGCGCCCCTGCGCCGGATCGGGTTCGGCGCCCGGCAACCACAGCGCGAACAGGCCGCAGCCCTCGCCTGCCACCTCCCCAGCTTCCACGCCCGGCGGCGGCATGCGCACCACCCGCTCCACGTCGGCGCGCGAGAGCCGGTAGCTGCCCTTGGCCGAATTGCGCCGACCGGTGGTGATCAACTCGCACAGGCGCGTATAGCCGGCGCGCGACTGCACCAGCAGCACGCAGCGCAGGCCGCAGTCCAGCGCGAACTCGCTGCCCACGATGAGCTTCACCCCGGTGGCGCGCGCTGCCTCCCAGGCACGGACGATGCCGGCCAGCGAGCATTCGTCGGTGATCGCCAGCGCCTCGTAGCCGCACTGCGCCGCGCGCGCGAACAGGTCCTCGGCACTGGAGGCGCCGCGCAGGAACGAGAACTCGGACAGGCAGTGCAGCTCGGCATAGGCCGGCAGGCCGTCGTCGGCGACCGGCGCGTCGTCGTTGGCCGCCTCCAGCGCGCCGGCCTCGCGCCGGGCCAGGCGCCAGGCGACCTGGCGGAAGCGCGGCACGCGGGCACCAGGGCTTTCCCGGTCCACGCCGTCGATGGCGTCGTCCCAGCTCATGCGAACCACCCGTGCAGCATCCAGCCGCCCTCGCGCGCGCCGGCGGCACGGAACGCCCAGGCACGCTGGCCGCGCCCGGTGCGCACCACGTAGTAGTCGCGGCGCACGTCGCCCCCGTCCCACCAGCCGCTTTCCAGCCGCTCCGGGCCGGACAGCACCTGCAGGCGCGGATCGTGCAGCGGCACCGGTTCGGGCAGCAGCCAGGTGGGCCGTGGCGGGCGCGGCGGCGCGGCAGGCACCTTCGCCTCGTCGCCGGTCACCCGGCACCAGGCGCGCTCGGGACGCGGATCGCCCTGCGGCGCCACCCGGTACACCGACTCGTCGCCCAGGCGCGCACGCAGGCGCTCGCGCAGCTGCGGCCAGTCCAGCGCCTGCTGCGCGCGTTGCGCGAACAGGTCCTGCATCGCCGGCACGAACGGCGGCAGGTGCCGCGCCAGCAGGCGCATGCCCACCACCGGGCGCTCGATCTCCACCCGCTCCAGGCGCCCGCGCGCCAGCTCGAACAGCATCGATGCGTTGCGCTCCGGCGCGAGCAGGCCGACTTCGACATCGGTATGGCCCTGCTCGTGTTCCAGCCGCAGCACGAAACGCTGCACGCCGCCGTCGCGGATCGACAGGTAGGTGCACAGGTCGCCGACCAGGCGCCGCAGCGGGAACAGCAGCGCGGTATGGGTCTCGACCTCGTAGCCCAGCTCGACGCGTTCGTCGAAATGCTCCGGCGGCTGGTAGCACTCCAGCGGATCGTCGGCTTCGCCATAGAGCTTCTGCAGGTGTTCCAGCAGCGCCTGGCCGAAGCGGCGGCGCAGCGCATCCGATGGCAGCGCGCGCAGCTGGCCCAGGGTGCGGATGCCCATGCGCTGCAGCCGCGTGCCGGCGTCACCGGGCAGCACCGCGCGTCGCACCGGGACACGGTCGAGCAATGCCGGCAAGGCCGCTGCCTCCATCACCGCCATGCCATCGCGCAGGCCCGCCAGCACCCGCGCCGCGCGCGGGGTCGGGGCCAGGGCGATGCGATGGCGGAAGCCCAGCTGTTCCAGTTCGCCACGCAGGCGCCGCTCGAACCGCGGCCAGGGTCCGAACAGGCGGAAGCTGGCGCGCGCCTCCAGCACGATGGCCGAGTTCCACTGGGCGCTGACCAGCGAGCTGTGGCGGTAGGCCCAGGCGGCGAGGAAGCGGTGCACGCGCGCCTCGGCCGCGGGGTCGTAATCGACCATCGCGAACTGCGGCAGCAGCGCGTGCGCGGCGGCCAGGCGCATGCCCGGCACCAGCCCCGCTGCCGCCGCGGCGGCGTTGACCGCATGCAGGCTGCGCAGCTGCGCCGGACCGCCGACCAGGGCCAGCGGCGCCTCCGGTTCGGGATGGCGGCGCAGCACCGCGTCCAGCGCCAGCTGCGGCAGCAGGATGCAGGCCCAGAGCATCAGCCGCCCTCCCCGTGCCGGCACCCGGGGACGGGAAGGCCGGCCGGATTCCACGGCAGTTGGACGACATGCAAGGACATGTCAGTGCGCTAGCTGCACCAGCCCCGAGGGCGGCTGCCCGCCCCGGCACTTGAGTACCCGCCAGCCGCCATCCTCCAGCAGCAGCCGCAGCGCCGCGGGCGAGGCATTGGCGGCATGGCGGCGGTCGCGCAGGACGAAGCCGCAGCAGTCACCACTGTCGGCAGCCACCTGCAACCGGCGCAGGGCACGGTCGTCGCCACCCGGCGGCCAGCCCAGTACCGCTGCGCAGGCGCCGCTGCGCAGGCACTGCTCCTGCGCCCACAGCGCATCACGCGGGGAGGCATCGACCACGTGCAGCCCGGCCAGGTCCACGCCGGCGGCCTGCCAGGCCGGGGCATAGGGAATGAACGGTGGCGCGACCAGCACAACGGTGCCGCCGGCGGCAGTCATGCGCGCGATGGTCGGCAGCAGCAGCGCCAGTTCGCCCACGCCGTTGGCCGGCAGCAGCAGCTCGGTCAGCGCGCGCCGCGGCCAGCCGCCATGCGGCAGGCGCGCGTCCAGCGCCGCGTGCCCGCTCGGCTCGCCGTCGGCCGGAAGCCGGGCGCTGCGCCCGGCATGCCACAGCGTGCGCGCGGCCAGCAGGCTGTCGATGGCAACGACCTGGGCCATCTCAACCCCTTCGCACCAGGCCGCAGTACACGCCTTCGATGGCGAAGTCCTGGCCCGGATGCACCTCGATCGGGGCATGGGCCGGATTGCGCGGCAGCAGGCGGATCCGGTCCGCCCCGCGCTGCAGGCGCTTGATGGTCAGCTCGCCATCCACCCGTGCCACCACGGTCTGGCCGTCGCGGGCCTCGGGGGTGCGGTGCACGCCGACCAGGTCACCGTCGAGGATCCCGTCTTCGATCATCGAATCGCCCTGCACCCGCAGCAGGTAGTCCGGCCGCGGCGAGAACAGGCGCCGGTCCAGCCACAGCGCCTCCCCGCCCTCGCCCACCGGGCCCAGCCGGGCCACGCCCTCGGCGCTGATCGGCAGGCCGGCCGCCACCCGGCCCAGCACCGGCAGCGGCAGCAGGTCCGCCCCGCCGCCGGGCAGCCGCAGCCCGCGCTTGCGGCCCGGTACCTGCTCCAGCAGGCCATCGGCGACCAGCGCCTGGACATGCTTCTGCGCGGCATTGCGCGAGGAAAAGCCGAACTCATCGGCGATCTCCGCCAGGCTGGGCGCCCGCCCCGCGGCCAGTTCGCGACGCAGGAAGTCCAGCACGGCGGCGCGCTGGGGTGGCAGGGAGGGAAAGTCGTTCTGGCTCATGGTGTACATTTGTACACCTTCCGCGTCTCAGGGGGTGAGAGCCGCCAAGAGGCCCGGAACTTTTGTGCAGCGCAGCACAATTTACGCATTTGTCATGTCCAACCCCCTGTTTTTCCACACGATCTGAACATTTGAGCAGGCAGATTCGGACGCGTGTCCACTCGCCGGACACCGCCCGCCGGCAAGGACGCTAGCGGGCGCTCCCGGCGATGTCCGGACCTTCCCCCGACGCGACACGGCAGGAGCGGCGTGCCGCAAGGCCGCCGGAAAGGAGATGTCCCAGATGCTTGCTTCGGAACACGCTGACGCACTCGACCTGGACCGGCTCGAACGCCATCTGCCGGAACTGCTGCAGCAGTACGTACCCGACCCCTCGCCGCTGCCGGCACTCCCCCGCCGCGATGGCGAGCCGGCCCACCTCCCCCTCGGCTAGCCCAGCGCGCTTTCCACGAAGCCGGCCCTGTGCCAGCTTTTTTCTTGCCCGCTCGCGGCCGGCAGGCCCCGCCCGCCGGCCGCCGTGGTCAGGGCCGGGCCAGCTGCCAGTGGCCCCATTCGTCGACCACGCCATCGCCGGCCGAGCGCTGCGCACCCTGGTCGCCGGCATAGCGGTACAGCGGCTGGCCGCGCCAGGTGACCTGAACCCCGTCGGCCCGCTGCAGGCTGCCCACCGTGGTGCCGGCCCCGGCGCCGTCGGTCGCCTGCAGCTGGCCCTGGCCGAGCACCGGCGGCCACACGCCCTCGCAGGCCTGGTCGCACTTGGTGCCGTCGACGTTGCCTTCCAGGTAGTACAGCGAGGCACCGCTGGCATCGACCAGGTGCGGCGCCGGCTCCTGTTCGATCGCCAGCTGCACCACCCGGCCGCTGCCCTCCGGCGAGGGCGAAGCGTCCGGCGCCGGATCGCGCTCGAGCGCCGCGCCGGCGCCGCGTTCGCCGGTGGTGTTGGCACCGTTCTCCTCCGGTGCCGCGGCCTGGTAGCCGCAGGCCGCCAGCGAGATCGCGGCCAGCAGGCCGATGGCCCACGGCCCTGGGGAAACAGGCATGCGCATGTGGATCCTCCTCGTTGGGCGACGCGGCCGATGCCGCATGTCCCATGGAACCGCGGCGCCGCGCATGGCGCGATGAAGGAGGCGTGCAAGCGCGATGAAACGCACGCCACGCCTGCTGAACATCGATTTCACCGGCATTGGACCTGCAGCCAATGCCCACCCGTCCACCATGGTCCACGTTGCGCGTGGCCGGCGTGCACCCATTCCACCCATCCCATCCGGCCGCAGACGAAGGAGCATCCGTCATGGCGGTGAAGAACATCGAAGAGCTTTTCATCCACGAGCTGTCGGACATCTACAGCGCCGAGAAGCAGCTGACCAAGGCCCTGCCGCGCCTGGCGCGCGCCGCCGACAACCCGGAACTGGCCGAAGGCTTCCGCCTGCACCTGGAGGAAACCCAGGGCCAGATCGAGCGCATCGACCAGATCGTCGAACTGCTGGACATCCGCCTCAAGCGCATCAAGTGCGCGGCGATGGAAGGCCTGGTCGAGGAAGGCAAGGAAGTCATCGATTCGATCGAGGCCGGCCCGCTGCGCGACGCAGCCCTGATCGGCGGCGCGCAGAAGGTCGAGCACTACGAGATCGCCGCCTACGGCACCCTTGCCGCGCTGGCCAAGCAGCTCGGCTACAAGGAAGCCCTGCCGCTGATCCTCGAGACCCTCGAGGAAGAAAAGGCCACCGACGAGAAGCTGACCCTGCTGGCCGAGCAGGGCGGCAACCAGGCCGCGGCGCAGCAGCGCGCCGCCTGACCGTCCCCGGCCACGGCGCCTGCGATGCTCCTTTCGCCGTGGTCAGCCGGACGCCGGCCACTCTCCCGGCCGGCGTCCGGCCCCTCCTCCCCCGCAACGGAGACCGCATGAACATCAAACGCATCGCCACCCCCGCCCTGCTCGCGCTCGCCATCGCCGGCCTCGCCGCCTGCGGCGACCGCAACCGCGACGGTGAGATGGACGCGGGCGTGCCGGACACCTCGGCCGCCGATCCCGCGGCGCAGCCGCCGGGCGCGACCGTCGACCCGGCCATGGGCGACGACCAGGCCACCAGCCCCGCCGAGGCCAGCGCGCTGGGGGTGCTCAACGCCATCAACGAGCACGAGATCGCCGCCGGCGAACAGGCCCTGGCCAAGGGCGTGACCGGGGCCACCGCCGACTATGCGCGGCTGATGATCGACCAGCACACCGAGAACCGCACCCAGACCAGCGCCCTGGGCCCGGACGAGCAGTCGCAGGATGCCCAGGCCCAGCGCCAGAAGGGCGAACAGGAACGCGACACGCTCGACGACCTCGACGGCGAGGCTTACCGCAAGGCCTACGTCGACGCGATGGTGAAGGGCCACACCGAAGCGCTGGAGGCCCTGGACCAGAAGCTGATCCCGGCCGCCGAGCGCGAGAAGGTGCGCCAGCACCTGAGCCTTACCCGCGACCACGTGGCCCAGCACCTGGAGCAGGCCCGCGCCCTTCAATCGGGCACGGCAGGCCAGTAAGAAGCACCCCGCCGTTTCGCAAACCACGCCGCGGCGCCTGGCGCCGCGGCTTTTTTTGCGTGGTCGGACCAGGCTGATGGCCGCTTCCGGGTCCGTCGACACCCCCGTCGACACCCCAGCGCCCGTGGCCCTCCCGCCCCAAGCGCGCGACAAGCAACACCGCCGGTGCGTGGTCGGCCGGAAATCCCCGAACCACCCGCGCACGCACCGGCAACGCTGTCCGGTTCATCCCCCTGCACGCGGATACACCAGCCACATTCCAACGCATAAGCCGATAACGCACGGCAATAACGCGCAACTCCGCGCCAGTGCGCGCAACCTGCTGTTTTGCAAGCTTCCGGCGCGATCGATCGGGGATTTCGTAAAGCAGCGTTCACCGCGCACTGGGCGCCTTGCTAACGCATGCATGCGGACACTGTCGTCGGACCGTGGCACTCCGCCATGGCCTCGAAGAAGGAAGCGCAAAAATGGCCAACCAGCAGAACCAGAACCAGCAGGACCAGCAGCGCCGCCAGGACCAGCAGGGCCAGCAACAGCAGCAGGACCAGCAGGAGCGCCAGAACCAGCAGCAGCAGGACGACCAGCAGCGGGGTCGGCAGAACCAGCAGCAACAGCAGCACGACCAGCAGGGTCGCCAGAACCAGCAGGACCAGCAGCACCGCGGCCAGCAGCGCTGATCCCGGCCGGCTCTCCAGTGCCAAGGGCCCCCCCAGCGGGGCCCTTTCCTTTTGCGCGGGTGGCAACCACCCGCGCGTGATCCCGATCACGCCAGGCCACGAGCAAATGCAGTTGGTGCAGCCATCTCCCCGGCGCGGATCGCAACGGCCACCACGTCGGCGTTGCACGCTTCCAGCCTGCAACGCCAAGCGGAGTCGCCATGAAGGTCCACCACCTCAATTGCATCTCCACCTGTCCGCTGGGCGGACACCTGATGGACGGCCGCACCCGCGGCGTGTTCACCCGCGCTTCCCTGGCCTGCCATTGCCTGCTGGTGGAAGCCGGCAACCGCCTGGTCCTGGTGGACACTGGGCTGGGCCTGCGCGACGTAGCGCATCCCCGCGACCGCCTCAGCGCGTTCTTCCTGGGCCTGCTCGCCCCCGACCTGCGCGCGGAAATGACCGCGGCACGCCAGCTCCAGGCGCTCGGCTACGCCCCCGCGGACGTCACCGACATCGTGCTTACCCACCTGGACTTCGACCATGCCGGCGGCCTGGACGACTTCCCCAACGCCACCGTGCACCTGCGCGCGATCGAGGAGGAAGCCGCCGCGCGCCAGCGCACCTGGCTGGACCGGCAGCGCTTCCGCCCGCAGCAGTGGGGCTCGCGCGGGCGCTGGCTCGCCTATGACGATGCGCGCACCGAGGCGTGGATGGGACTGGAGGCCGTGTCCGCGCTGCGCGGCCTGCCACCGGAGATCCTGATGGTGCACCTGCCCGGCCATACCCACGGCCATGCGGGCGTGGCCATCCGCGGCGACCACGACTGGCTGCTGCTGGCCGGCGACGCCTACTTCGACGCCCGCGAGATGCACGCCGAGCCCCGCTGCACGCCGGGCCTGCGCTTCTACCAGTGGATGATGGAGAAGGACCGGCGGGCACGCCTGCACAGCCGCGAACGCCTGCGCGAACTGGCGCTGCGCGAGCCGCAGCTCACCCTGTTCTGCTCGCACGACCCGATCCAGTTCGAGGCGCTGGCCGGCCGCCGCCTGGGCGATCCGCTGGTCGGCGCCGGTACCGGCCCGGTCGAGGCGGCAGGCTGATGCATGTCCCCGGGCAGGCCTGGAGCCGCGGCCGGGCACGGCGCGCACGTGGCCTTGCGTGGATGGACTAGGCCTGCGGCCGCGCCTCTACCTTCGGCTCGGTAACCTCGTGGCCGGCCTCGGCGCGGCCCGCCATTTCGGCGCCCGCATCGGGTGCCAGCTTGCGCATCTCGAACACCGAGATCGCCGAGATCACGCCCACGGTGAGGAAGGCGAACAGGAAGGCCAGCGGATCGCCATCGCCGCCGCCGGTGGCCCGTCCGGCCACGCTCAGCGCATAGCCGCCGATGGTCACGCCCAGCGCCAACGACACCTGCTGCGCCACCGCGGCCAGGCTGCTGGCCTGGCTCATGCGCTCCTGGCCGATCTCGGCATAGGCGATGGCATTGATGCTGGTGAACTGCAGCGAGCGGAAGCAGCCACTGGCCAGCAGCACCGAGACCATCAGCCAGTACGGCGTATCGGCGCGGAACAGGCCGAAGCCGGCCAGCAGCGCCGAGGCCAGCAGGCCGTTCCACACCAGCACCGGGCGGAATCCGAACTGGTGCAGGATGCGCGGCGCCACCACCTTCATGAACATCGCCCCGGCGGTGGAAGTGAAGGTGATCAGGCCCGACTGCAGCGGATCCAGGCCGAAGCCCAGCTGCAGCATCAGCGGCAGCAGGAACGGCGTGGCGCCGATGCCGATGCGGAACAGCGAGCCGCCCAGCACGCCGGCGCGGTAGGTCGGATAGCGCAGCAGGTCCAGGCACAGCAGCGGATGCGGGTGGGTGCGCGCATGCCGCACGTAGGCGAACACCAGGGCGAAGCCGACCAGCACCACCAGCGCGATCGCCGCCCCCGGCACCAGCCCGCGGCCGATCGCCGACAGCCCGAACATCGCCAGCCCCAGCCCGCCGGCCGACAGCAGGAAGCCACGCCAGTCCATCGGCCCGACCGGCTGCCGCAGCTCCGGCACGAAGCGCCAGGCCAGCCACATCCCCAGCAATCCCATCGGGATGTTGATCAGGAAGATGAAACGCCAGTGCGCGTAGGTGGTGATCGCGCCACCCAGCACCGGACCCAGGATCGGTCCGAGCATCGCCGGCACCGTCAGCCAGCTCAGCGCGCGCACCAGCTCGGCCTTCTCGATGCTGCGCAGCAGGACCAGGCGCCCGACCGGCACCATCATCGCCCCGCCCACGCCCTGCACGAAGCGCCCGGCCACCAGCGTGCCCAGGCCATCGCTGGCCGCGCAGCACACCGAGCCGAGCAGGAACATCGCGATCGCGCCGACGAAGATGCGGCGCGCGCCGAAGCGGTCGGCGACCCAGCCGCTGACCGGGATGAACACGGCCAGCGCCAGCATGTAGGTGGTCAGGGCCAGCTTCAGCGCCACCGGCTCGGTGCCCACGTCGGCCGCGATCTGCGGCAGCGAAGTGGAGATCGCCGTCGAATCCATGTTCTCGATGAACAGGGCGGTGGCGACGATAAGCGGTAGGCGGCGCTGCGGACTCACGGGCCTGCGGGATCGGAGCGGCCCGTCATTGTGGCCGGCGCCACGTGAATGGCACGCGGCCGGCCCTGCGGGGAGGGGCTTGATCAGCCGCCGGCCAGTCCTCCACCGGCGCGGCCCGGCAGCGCGCCGTCGTCCTCCGCGTCCGGGTCCTCCAGGTCGCCGACCTCGCGGTCGATGCCTGCCTGCGGATCGCTGGCCGGGGCCTCCGGCAGCGACTCGCCCTGCCCCGCGTCGGGCGGCGTGGTGCGGTTGGACTCCGGTCCGCCCTGTTCCTGCGGATCCTTTGCCGGATCCTTGTCGCGATGTGCGTTCATGGCGTTCTCCTGCATGGCCCCCGACCCTCCCCCGCCACGCGTGAGCAACACGCACTCGTCCCTGCGTACACCGCCCCGCCGTGCCGGCCTTGAGCCGGACCCAGGATTTTGCTCTCCCGCTATGCAGGCCCCTTGGAAAGTCGCTCGGACCCGGCTTCCGCCGCGACCACGTTGCGCGGCGCGGGCAAGCAGGCGCACCCGGACAAAGGGGGGCGATACCGGGACCACACCCGGCCCCCAACGCCCCCTCACTCCAGCCCCGCCACCATCCGCCGGTAGTACGGCAGCAGCGCCAGCGCCCGCGCCACCACGAACACCACGAACGCCGCCCACAACCCGTGGTTGCCCCATGCTGCCGTCAGCGGCCACTGCACCAGCAGGAACACCGCCAGCGATGCCAGCCCGGCATTGCGCATCTGCCGGGTGCGGGTGGCGCCAATGAAGATGCCGTCCAGCTGGAACGCGGCCACCGACAGCAACACGTACAGCGCCACCCACGGCAGGTGCGCCAGGGCCACCGCGGCCACGTCCGCGAGCGTGGTCAGCAGCCCGACCACGCTCGCGCCGCCCAGCCACAACAGCACCGCCAGCGCCACCGCGGTCCCGGCCGCCAGTTCGCTGCTCAGCCGCACTGCGCGACGGAACCGCCCCTGGTCGCGCGCGCCCACCGCGTGCCCCACCTGGGCCTCGGCCACGTAGGCAAAGCCATCGAGGAAGAACGCGCTGAAGGAGACCAGCTGCAGCAGCAAGTGGTTGGCGGCCAGGGTCGCGTCGCCCAGCGCTGCACCCTGGCGCGCGAACCAGCCGAAGCCGCCGAGCAGGCACAGCGTGCGCAGCATGATGTCGCCGTTGGCGGCCAGGGTGCGGCGCAGGCGCGCGCGGTCGCCAATCCGCGCCCACGGCAGGAACGGTTCGCCGTCGTGGTGG
>NZ_ALIP01000107.1:0-6293 GCF_000283075.1 Pseudoxanthomonas sp. GW2 | reverse complement strand
TGCTGGCGCTGGGCGTGCTGGTGGCGCTGCTGGCCGCCGGCGGCAAGCTGCGGCGGCGCCGCAGCGCCGCCCCGGCGCCGGTGGACGAGGCCCCGACCCTGGGCCAGACCCTGAAGCAGGAGCCGCGCCCGGCACCGGCCGCTTCCACCCCGGCCGCACCGGCGCCGGCGCCGGAAGACGACGTCGCGGTGGACCCGGCGATCTTCCGCGCCTACGACATCCGCGGCGTGGTCGGCAGCCAGCTGGACGCGAAGGTGGCCGCGCGCATCGGCCAGGCGATCGGCACGGTGATGGCCGAGGAAGGCCTCACCGACATCGTGGTCGGGCGCGACGGCCGCCTGTCCGGGCCGGAGCTGGTCGAGGGCCTGGTCGAGGGCCTGCGCAAGGCAGGCCGCAATGTCATCGACATCGGCATGGTGCCGACCCCAGTGGTGTACTTCGCCGCCTACCACCTGCGCGCCGGCAGCGGCGTGGCGGTGACCGGCAGCCACAACCCGCCGGACTACAACGGCTTCAAGATCGTGGTCGGCGGCCAGACCCTGTCCGGGGAGGCGATCGTCGACCTGTACGCACGCATCCGCGACGGCCGCCTGCGCAGCGACGCCCCGGGCAGCTACGCCACCCAGGACGTGGCCGAGGACTACGTCCGCCGGATCGCCGACGACGTGCAGCTGGAGCGCCCCCTCAAGGTGGTGGCCGACGCCGGCAACGGCGTGGCCGGCGAGATCGCGCCGCGCCTGCTGGAGGCGATCGGCGCCGAGGTGGTGCCGCTGTACTGCGACGTCGACGGCACCTTCCCCAACCACCACCCGGACCCGAGCGAGCCGCGCAACCTCGAGGACCTGGTGCAGACCGTCCGCCAGTTCGACGCCGACCTGGGCGTGGCCTTCGACGGCGACGGCGACCGCCTGGGCGTGGTCACCCGCGAGGGCCGCATCGTCTACGCCGACCGCCTGCTGATGCTGTACGCGGCCGACGTCCTGCAGCGCAACCCGGGCGCGATGGTGATCTACGACGTCAAGTGCACCGGCCGCCTGCAGGACTACATCCTGCGCCACGGCGGCAGCCCGCAGATGTGGAAGACCGGGCACTCGCTGATCAAGGCCAAGATGCGCGAGACCGAGGCCGAGCTGGCCGGCGAGATGAGCGGCCACTTCTTCTTCAAGGAGCGCTGGTACGGCTTCGACGACGGCCTGTACGCGGCCGCGCGCCTGCTGGAGATCCTGGCCGGCCGCTTCGAGGCGCCCTCGGAGGTGCTGGACGCGCTGCCGGACAGCGTGTCCACCCCGGAGATCAAGGTCGCGCTGGAGGACGGCGAGGACCCGCACGCGCTGGTGGAGCGGTTCACCGCCGCGGCCCAGGCCGAGGATTCGGCGTTCGCCGGCGCGCGCCTGACCACCATCGACGGCCTGCGTGCGGACTGGAACGATGGCTGGGGCCTGCTGCGCGCCTCCAACACCACCCCGGTGCTGGTGCTGCGCTTCGAGGCCGACGACGAGCCGGCGCTGGCGCGGATCCGCACCCTGTTCCGCGAGCAGCTGCAGCCGCTGCTGCCGGGGCGCACCCTGCCGTTCTGAGCGGAGCGGGGCCGCCGCGCCGCGGGCGCGGCCGGCGGCCTTACTGCGCCGCGGCGGTGGCCGGTGCAGCGGCGGTGGTGCCGGACTTCAGCGCCCGGTAGCGCTCCAGGGTGGCCTCGATCTCGCCGTCCAGCGCCGCGCGCTGGCGCTCGAAATTGCGCTGCAGCAGCTGGTGGTACAGCAGCTGCGCATGGCGCTGGCGGATGTCGGCGGCCAGCTTCTCGGCCACCGGCTTGCCGGCCAGTTCGCGCTCGGCGGCGGGGCGCAGCAGGGTGACCAGGCCCTCGCGCAGGCTGGCCACGTTGTAGCGCGCGGTCTCGATGCTGTTCTCCACCAGGGTGACGCGCTCGCTGAACACCCGGCGCAGTTCGTTCTCGTCCTGGAAGGTGATGAGCATCGCCTGCTCGGTGCGGCGCCGGGTCTCCTCGGCCATCGCATCCAGCTGCCGGCGCTGCTCCTCCTCGGCCAGCGCGGCGCGTTCCTCCGGGGTCAGCGCGCGCTGCACCTGGCCGGTGCGCATGCCGCTGCTGGCGCTGATCTCGTCGCGCGCCATCCCGGCCGCTTCCGCCGGCAGGGTGTCGGCGCACACGCGCTGCCCGTCCTGGTCCCAGCAATAGAGCTTCTTGTTGGCGGCCTTCTGCTGCGCCATCGCCGGCGCCGGCAGCAGGACCAGTGCCGCCAGCATCGCCAGCGGACGGATGTGTTGCGGCGTCACGGCAGCCCCCTGCGCTGTCAGTCAGCCCGTGTGGTCGCAGCCGTAGCGGGCGCGGTAGGCCAGCAACGGTGCGTGGTACGCCGCCAGTGTGTCGTTTCCGGCGGCGAATGCAAGCAGGTCGGCCAGCCCGGCCACCGCCACCACCGGCACCCCGGCCTCCGCCGCCACCGCCTGCGCGGCGGAGCGGCGGTCCTGTTCGGAGGCGATCTCCTGGCGGTCCAGCGCGACCACGATCCCGGCCACGGTGCCGCCGGCGGCGGCGATGATCCCCAGTGCCTCGCGGATCGCGGTGCCGGCGGTGATCACGTCGTCCACCACCAGCACCCGGCGCCCGGCCAGCGGCGCGCCGACCAGGGTGCCGCCCTCGCCGTGGTCCTTGGCTTCCTTGCGGTTGAACGCCAGCGGCAGGTCGCGGCCGCGGCCGGCGTACTCGCAGGCCAGCGCGGTGGCCAGCGGAATGCCCTTGTAGGCCGGGCCGAACACCACGTCGAACTGCAGCCTGGCCGCGTCCACCGCGTCGGCGTAGCAGGCGGCCAGGCCGGCCAGGCGCGCGCCGCTGTCGAAGCGGCCGGCATTGAAGAAATAGGGCGAGACACGGCCGGACTTGAGGGTGAACTCGCCGAAGCGCAGGGCGTCGGCGTCCAGGGCCAGCTGCAGGAAGCGGGTGCGGTGGTCGGACATGGGGATGGCGGCGGTGGGACGGCGGCATAGGATACGGCCGCGGCGCGCCGCGGAGGCAGCGCCGGCGGGCGCGATTGGGTAGGCTGTCGGCCTGTTTTTCCGACCCGTCCCCGCATGCGCATCATCAGCTTCAACGCCAACGGCATCCGCTCGGCCGCCAGCAAGGGCTTCTTCGACTGGCTGGCCGGCCAGGACGCGGACGTGGTCTGCCTGCAGGAAACCAAGTCGCAGGAGCACCAGCTGGCCGACGCCTGCTTCCGCCCCGACGGCCACCACTGCTTCTACCGCGATGCCACCAGCAAGAAGGGCTACAGCGGCGTGGCGATCTACGCCCGGCGCGAGCCGGACGAGGTGCGCACGGTGCTGGGCCGGCCGGACTTCGACGAGGAGGGGCGCTACATCGAGGCGCGCTTCGGCAACCTCAGCGTGGTCTCGTTCTACATCCCCTCCGGCTCCTCCGGCGAGCTGCGCCAGGGCTACAAGTTCCAGGTCATGGAGTGGCTGAAGCCGGTGCTCGACGAGTGGCTGGCCAGCGGCCGCGACTACGTGCTGTGCGGCGACTGGAACATCGTCCGCTGCCGCAAGGACATCCGGAACTGGACCTCCAACCAGAAGAATTCGGGCTGCCTGCCGCCGGAGCGCGCCTGGCTCAACGGCATGATCGGCCCGGACGAGGGCAGCGACGGCACCCCGCCGCGGCCCGGCGGCTGGGTCGACGCCTACCGCGCGCTGCATCCGCAGGGCGAGGACTACACCTGGTGGAGCAACCGTGGCGCGGCGCGCGCCAACAACGTGGGGTGGCGGATCGACTACCAGTTCGTCACCCCGTCGCTGAAACCGCGCCTGCGCGGCTGCTCGATCTACCGCGAGCAGCGCTTCTCCGACCACGCCCCGTTCATCGTCGACTACGAAGGCGCGCTGCCGTGAACGCGCCCGCGGGCGAGCCGCCGCGCTACAAGGGCTGGGCCGGCATCCGCCGCGCCTTCGGCACGCCGTCGGCGCTGACCCTGGCGCTGCTGGGCTTCGGCTGCGGCCTGCCGTTCCTGCCGGTGGCCTCGATGACCCTGTCCACCCGCCTGCGCGACGGCGGCCTGGACCTGGCCAGCATCGGCCTGATCAGCCTGGCCAGCTTCTTCTACCTGCTGAAGTTCCTGTGGGCGCCGCTGCTGGACCGCTACGTGTTCGCGCCGCTGGGGCTGCTCGGACGGCGCCGCTCGTGGCTGCTGGCGGCGCAGCTGGGCGTGGCGGCGGGCCTGGCCGCGCTGGCCTTCACCCGCCCGGAGCTGAGCGTGGGCCCGCTGGTGGGCTGGGTGCTGTTCACCTCCTTCGCCGGCGCCACCCAGGACTCGGTGGTCGACGCCTACCGCATCGAGGTCGCCCCGGCGCAGGCCCAGGCCGCGCTGGCGGCCACCTATACCCTGGGCTACCGCATCGGCCTGATCCTCGGCGGCGCCGGCGCGCTTTACCTGGCCGAGTTCGGCGGCTGGACCGTGGCCTACCTGGCGATGGCGGCGCTGATGCTGGCGCCGGCGCTGGCGACGCTGCTGTCGCGCGAGCCGGCGGTGCCGGAGGCCACCGTGGTGCGCCGGATCGATTTCCTCGGCGCGTTCTGGCAGCCGTTCTCCAGCTTCTTCGCCAACAACGGCCTGGCCCTGGGCCTGGCCCTGCTGCTGTTCGTCGGCCTGTTCAAGTTCCCCGACCAGGTGATCGGGGTGATGGCCGGCCCGTTCTACCTGGACAGCGGCTACAGCAAGGCCGACATTGCCACCGTGTCCAAGCTGTACGGCATCTGGGCCGGGATCGGCGGCGCGTTCCTGGGCGGGTTGTGCGTGGCCGCGTTCGGCTTCCGCCGCATGCTGTTCGTCGCCGCCCTCGGCGTGGCGCTGTCGAACCTGGCGTTCCTGCTGATGAGCCAGTACCCGTCGCAGATCTGGGCGTTCTACGCGGCGATCACCGTGGACAACGTGGCCCAGGGCTTCGCCGGCACGGTGCTGGTGGCGTTCATGTCCTCGCTGACCGACCGCAACTTCACCGCCACCCAGTTCGCGCTGCTGGTGTCGCTGGCCAACCTGCCCGGCAAGTTCGCCGGCGGCGTGTCCGGCTACGTGGTCGAGGCCACCTCGTACGCGACCTTCTTCGTGCTGTCGGCGCTGACCGTGGTCCCGACCCTGGCCCTGCTGGCCTGGCTGTGGCCGCGGATCCGCGAGGCCGGGGACGACCCGGCACGCTGACGGCGGCCGGCGACTCGTATGCGGCGGCGCTTCGTGGCAGTCTTTGCCCCGCCCCCCACCGAGCCGCCAAGGCCATGCCCGACCTGGTGTTGCGCGACATCGACCCGATCCTGGCCGAGCGCATCCAGCGCGTCGCCCAGGCCCGCGGCTGGCCGCTGCGGGACGCCGTGATCCGGCTGCTGGAGCAGGGCCTGTTCGCGGCCGAGGAAGAGGTGCGCGCGGGCTTCGAGAACCAGGAAGTGGAGGCGCTGGCCGAGGCCATCGCCGCGCTCAAGCTGCTGCCGGCCGGGCGGGACTTCTGAGCCCGCCGGCCGGCGATCCGCCGCCTCAGTGGCGTCCGGAGGCGCGCCGCGCCTGCAGCAGCGCCGCGCCGGCGCGGGCGTGGCCGCGCGCGGCCAGGGCCTTGCGCTGCTCGCGGATGCGCTGGGCGGCATAGGTGAGGGCCGAGGCCATGATCAGGGTGTAGGCCAGCAGCTCGGTGCATTCCTCGGCCGCGTTCTTGAACACGCGCACGTAGTTCTCCGCCAGCAGGCCGTGCCACAGCGTGGTCATGCCGAACAGGCGCGAATAGATCAGCAGCAGCACCAGGCCGATGGTCATCACCGCCGCCGGGCGCGAGCGCAGGAAGCGCGCGGTGGCGTCCAGGGTGGCCTGGCGCTGGCGCAGGGCGTAGCCGAGGCTGGCGGCGGCCAGGGCCGCGACCAGGATCGACCACAGGCCGCGGAACAGCAGGTCCCAGACCGCGTCCAGCTCGCGGATCAGCATGCAGCCGAAGAAGCCGGCCGCCAGCACGGCGAAGCCGCGCTCGTCCGCGCGGGCGCGGGCCAGGCGCACGAACGCCAGCACGGTGGCGACCAGGAAGCCGAGCTGGGTCAGCTCGACCAGCGACCATTCGCCCACGTCGTCGCCCAGCAGCTGGATGTCGGCGTACAGCAGCGCCACCGGGGTGGCCATGACCAGCGCCAGCAGCGCGGAACGGCCCAGGTGGGCCAGCAGGATGTGCCGTTGTTTTTCCATGTCCAAACCCTCGGGGGAGGCGCGCGGGGCCCGGTCGGGGGCGGGCCTGGGGGGGGGGACGCGCGCGTTGGG
>NZ_ALIP01000106.1:0-17831 GCF_000283075.1 Pseudoxanthomonas sp. GW2 | reverse complement strand
TGGCCTCGTCGGCCTCGATGAAGTCGCTCTCGGTCACGGTGGCGGCGTGCGGGGCGGCGGCCTTGCCCTCCAGCACCGCGTCGGCGGCGGCGCGGGCGTACAGCTGCACGGCGCGGATGGCGTCGTCGTTGCCCGGGATCGCGTAGTCGACCAGGTTGGGGTCGTAGTTGGTGTCGACCACGGCCACCACCGGGATGCCCAGCTTCTTGGCTTCCTTGATGGCGATGTCCTCGTGGCCGATGTCGATCACGAACAGGGCGTCGGGCAGGCGGTTCATGTCCTTGATGCCGCCCAGCGAGGCTTCCAGCTTCTCGCGCTCGCGGCGCAGGCCCAGGACCTCATGCTTGACCAGCTTTTCGAAGGTGCCGTCGGTCTCGGCGGCCTCCAGCTCCTTCAGGCGGGCGACCGACTGCTTGACGGTGCGGAAGTTGGTCAGGGTGCCGCCCAGCCAGCGCTGGGTCATGTACGGCATGCCGCAGCGCTCGGCCTCTTCCTTCATGGCGTCGCGCGCGCTGCGCTTGGTGCCGATGAACAGGATGGTGCCGCGCTTCTGCGCGATGCCCGAGATGAAGTTCATCGCGTCCTGGAACAGCGGGACGGTCTTCTCGAGGTTGATGATGTGGATCTTGCCGCGCGCACCGAAGATGTACGGGGCCATCTTCGGGTTCCAGTAACGGGTCTGGTGGCCGAAGTGGACGCCGGCTTCCAGCATCTGGCGCATGGTGATCTGGGGCATTGCAGAACTCCTGGCAGTGGAACCGCCCCGCGGCCTGTCTGGGCAATGTGCGGGCGCCCGGGCGTGGCGCCGCGGGCATGGGTTCCGGGGTTGGGCCTCCCTGGCGCTTCCGTGGCCGAACCTGTCTGGCAGGCACCCCGGCACGGGCATTGGCGTCAGGTGTGTATTCGCCGGCCGGGACGGAGCCCGGTACCCTGCGCCCGGCGTGGGCGTCCCCCTGGCGGGGGCAAACAGAGACGCGGAAGTATACCTGCCGGGGCGGGGGCGGGGCAAACGGCCCGGGGTGCGGGGGCGTGGCAGGCCGCGTGCGGGCGCGGAAGGGCCGCCGGAGGGGCGCGAATAGGCGATAATCCCCGCCATGACCCTGCACCTCAAGACCCCCGAAGAAATCGAGAAGATGCGCGTCGCCGGCCGCCTGGCCGCCGAGGTGCTGGAAATGATCACCCCGCACGTGAAGCCGGGGGTGAGCACCGAGGAACTGGACCGCATCTGCCACGACTACATCGTCAACGTGCAGGGCGCGATCCCGGCCAACGTCGGCTACCGGGGCTACCCCAAGGCCACCTGCATCTCCGTCAACAACGTCATCTGCCACGGCATCCCGAGCGCCACCAAGGTCCTCAAGGACGGCGACATCGTCAACATCGACGTCACCGTGATCAAGGACGGCTGGCACGGCGACACCAGCCGCATGTACTACGCCGGCACCCCGTCGGTGATGGCCCGGCGCCTGGTCGAGACCACGTTCGAGGCGATGTGGCGCGGCATCCGCGCGGTGAAGCCGGGTGCCACCCTGGGCGACGTCGGCCACGCCATCCAGAGCTACGCCGAATCCGAGCGCTTCTCGGTGGTGCGCGAGTACTGCGGCCACGGCATCGGCAAGGTCTACCACGACGAGCCGCAGGTGCTGCACTACGGCCGCCCGGGCGAGGGCCTGGTGCTCAAGCCGGGCATGACCTTCACCATCGAGCCGATGATCAACGAGGGCACCCGCTACACCCGCGTGCTGCCCGACGGCTGGACCGTGGTCACCAAGGACCGCAAGCTCTCCGCGCAGTGGGAGCACATGGTCGCCGTCACCGAGGACGGGGTGGACGTGCTGACGCTGGCGCCGGGCCAGCAGCCGCCGGCGTGAGCGGTCCCGGCCCGGTGGACGTGGCTGGCGTCGCCGCGACCAGCGACGCCGACTGGGCCGCCACCGCCCGCGCCCAGCTGGCCGCCGCCGACGCGCGGCTGGCCCGCCGCTACGGCCCCGAGGCCGACATCGACCGCCTGCTGGCGCTGCGCGCGCGCGCGGTGGACCTGGTCCTGCGCCAGGCCTGGGCGCGCTGCCTGGGCGAGGCTCCCGGGCTGGCCCTGTTCGCGGTGGGTGGCTACGGCCGCGGCGAACTGTTCCCGCGCTCGGACATCGACCTGCTGGTGCTGGCCGAGGCCGGCGCGCAGCAGGCGCACGAGGCCGCGCTTTCCCGCTTCTTCGCCCTGGCATGGGACGCCGGCCTGCCGGTCGGCCACGCCGTGCGCTCGCCCGCCGAGTGCACCGCCGCGGCCGCCGACCAGACGGTGATGACCGCGCTGCTGGAGGCGCGCCCGCTGGTGGCCGACGCCGCCGCGCAGGCGGCCCTGGCCGACGCCATCTCCCCGCAGCGGGTATGGCCGCCGCGCGAGTTCTTCCTGGCCAAGCGCGAGGAGCTGCAGGCGCGCCACCAGCGCTTCGGCGACACCTCCGACAACCTCGAGCCCAACATCAAGGACGGCCCCGGCGGCCTGCGCGACCTGCACACCCTGGGCTGGATGGCGCTGCGCGCGTTCGGCGTCAGCGACCTGCACGCGGTGGTGGAGCTGGGCCACCTGGGCCAGGACGAGGCCGCGGCGCTGGCGCGCGAGCGCCGCGCCCTGGGCCGCCTGCGCTTCGGCCTGCACCTGGTGGCCGGGCGCCCCGAGGAGCGGCTGGGCTTCGACTACCAGAAGCTGCTGGCGCGGCGCCTGGGGCTGGAGGACGACGCCCACAGCCTGGCGGTCGAGAAGATGATGCAGGGCTTCTACCGCAGCGCCGCGATCGTGCGCCGGATCAGCGACCGGCTGCTGCAGCGCTTCGAGGAGACCTTCGACGGCGAGGCCGAGGCGGTGCCGCTGAACCCGGACTTCGGGCTCAAGCGCGGCTACCTCGCGGCCGCCGCGCCGTACTGGCCGGAGGGCGACCTGCGCGAGGTGCTGGGGCTGTTCTCGACCTGGGCCGCGCATCCGGAGATCCGCGGCCTGCACTCGCGCACCGCGCGCGCGCTGGCCGAGGCGCTGCCGCGGCTGCCGCCCTATACCGAGGCCGGCCCGGCGGCGCGCGCCCGCTTCATGGCCCTGCTGCGCGGGCCGCGCCCGGTCGAGACCCTGACCCGGCTGGCGCGGCTGGGCGTGCTCGGCCAGTACCTGCCGGCCTTCGCCCGGGTCTCCGGGCGCATGCAGTTCGACCTGTTCCACGCCTACACCGTGGACCAGCACACCCTGATGGTGCTGCGGAACATGGCGGGTTTCGCCAGCGGCCAGCCGGACGAGCGCTTCTCCATCGCCCACGAGGTCTGGCCGCGCCTGCGCAAACCCGAGCTGCTGCTGCTGGCCGGCCTGTTCCACGACATCGCCAAGGGCCGCGGCGGCGACCATTCCGAGCTGGGCGCGGTGGACGCGCGCGAGTTCTGCGCCGCGCACGGGCTCAGCGAGTCCGACACCGGGCTCGTGGCCTGGCTGGTGGAGCAGCACCTGCGCATGTCGGTGACCGCGCAGAAGCAGGACATCGCCGACCCGGAGGTGGTGCGCCGCTTCGCCATCCTGATGGGCGAGCGCGAGCGCCTGGACTACCTGTACCTGCTGACCTGCGCCGACATCGCCGGCACCAGCCCCAAGGTCTGGAACGCATGGAAGGACCGCCTGCTGGCCGACCTCTACCTGGCCACCCGGCGCATGCTGCGCGAGGGCCTGGAGGCGCCGCTGGACGTGGAGGCGCGGGTGGCCGAGGCGCGCGAGGAGACCCGTGCCCTGGTGCACGCGGCCGGCTTCGACGACGCCACCATCGACCGCCAGTTCGCGCAGATGCCGGACGAGGCCTTCCTGCGCTTCCGACCCGAGCAGCTGGCCTGGCAGACCATGCTGCTGGTGGACGTGCGCATGGGCGACACCCGGGTCGCGGTGCGGCGCATCGCCGGCACCGCGCTGGAGGTGTTCGTGCATTCGCCCGACCGCGACGGCCTGTTCGCCGCGATCGTGGCCACCCTGGACCGGCACGGCTACGGCATCCACCAGGCGCGCGTGCTGATGGGCCCCAACGGCACCGTGTTCGACACCTTCGAGGTGCTGCCGGCCGACAGCTTCGCCAGCGGCGACCCGGTGCAGCTGGAGGCGGCCCTGGCCCAGGCCCTGTCCGGCGAGCTGGACCAGGTGCGCGCCACCCGGCGCGCCGCGCCGCGGCAGTTGCGCCATTTCCGTTTCCCGCCGACGGTGGAGTTCAACACCACCGCCGACGGCCGCCGCAGCCTGCTGTCGCTGGTTTGCCCGGACCGCCCGGGCCTGCTGGCGGAGGTGGCGCTGGCGCTGCGCGCCTGCCGGCTGCGCGTGCACGACGCGCGCATCGCCACCTTCGGCGAGCGCGCCGAGGACCTTTTCCAGATCACCGACGAGCATGACCGGCCGCTGGACGGCGCCGCGCAGGAGGCCCTGCGCGCCGAGCTCCGCACGCGGCTGGATCCCGACAGCACAGGAGCCGCACGCTGATGGCAACGACGCCGAAGAAGACCCCCGCCACCCGCAAGCCCGCCGCGCCGCGCAAGCGCGCCGTCGCCGCCGCCGAGAAGCCCGGCCTGGCCGAGCTGCGCTTCTCGATCGAGGACGCGTTCGAACGCCGCGCCAGCCTGACCCTGGACGAGATCGACGGCTCCACCCGGCCGCTGGTCGAGCGCGTGATCGGCGGCCTGGAGAGCGGCGAGTTCCGCGTGGCCGAGCCGGACGGCAACGGCGGCTGGCAGGTGAACGAATGGCTCAAGAAGGCCGTGCTGCTGTACTTCCGGGTCAACGACATGGTGGTGATGGAAGGCGCGCCCGGCCCGTACTGGGACAAGGTGCCGCTGCGCTTCCAGGGCTGGGGCGAGGCCGAGTTCCGCAAGCTCGGCGTGCGCGTGGTGCCGGGCACCGTCGCCCGCCGCGGCACCTACTTCGGCAAGGACGTGGTGCTGATGCCCAGCTTCGTCAACATCGGCGCGCACGTGGGCGAGGGCACCATGGTCGACACCTGGGCCACGGTCGGTTCCTGCGCGCAGGTCGGCAAGCACTGCCACATCTCCGGCGGCGCCGGCATCGGCGGCGTGCTCGAGCCGCTGCAGGCCAGCCCGACCATCATCGAGGACCACTGCTTCATCGGCGCGCGCTCGGAGGTGGTGGAGGGCGTGGTCGTCGGCCACCACAGCGTGATCGGCATGGGCGTGTTCCTCGGCCAGTCGACCCGCATCTACAACCGCGCCACCGGCGAGATCAGCTATGGCTACGTGCCGCCGTACAGCGTGGTGGTGTCCGGCTCGCTGCCGGCTGCCGACGGAAGCCATTCGCTGTACTGTGCGGTGGTCGTCAAGCAGGTCGACGCCAGGACCCGCGCCAAGACCAGCATCAACGAGCTGCTGCGCGGCTGAGGATCCAGATCGTCCACTCCCGGGGGGTGAATGCCCATGAAGGCGGAACGCAGGAAGGGGAAGCGGGTTGGCTGGCTGGCGGCGGTGCTGGCGGCGGTGGTGCCGCTGGCATGCGCCGGGGAGCTGTCCCGCTACAGCGAGGACGGCCTGCGCGCCGAGCTGGCGGAGATCGCCGAGGCCGAGACCGCGGTGCTGGTGCCGATGCGCGACGGCGTCGGCCTGTCCACCAACGTCTGGCGGCCGAAGGGCGCCACCGGCAAGCTGCCGACGGTGCTGTGGAAGACCCCGTACAACGAGCACAACCCGCGCGGGCGCTCGGCGCAGCTGGCGATCGAGGCCGTGCGCCGCGGCTACGCCTTCGTGGTGCAGAACGAGCGCGGCCGCTACTTCAGCCAGGGCGACTACGAGATCCTCGGCCATCCGCAGACCGACGGCTGGGACACCCTGGACTGGATCGCGGCCCAGCCCTGGTCCAACGGCAAGGTCGGCACCCTGGGCTGCTCGTCCTCGGCCGAATGGCAGCTGGCGCTGGCGGCGCTGGACCACCCGGCGCACGCGGCGATGGTGCCGATGGCCGCCGGCGCCGGCATCGGCAAGGTCGGACGCTTCCGCGAGCAGGGCAACTTCTACACCGGCGGCGTGCCGCGCATCCTGTTTGCGGTGTGGATGTACGGGGTGGACAACCCGCTGCGCGCGCAGCTGCCGCAGGACCTCGACGGCCCGCTGCGTGCGCGCGTGGCCCAGTACAACGACCTGCACGCGACCAAGCCCAAGGTCGACTGGGCCAGGCACATCTGGCACCTGCCGTACAGCGAACTGCTGTCCTCGCTGGGCGAGCCGCCGGCGACCTTCGAGGCGCTGATCCGCCGCAACGGCCCGGCCGACCCGGCCTGGGAACAGGGTGGCCTGTACCACGACTCCATGGGCTGGGGCGTGCCGGCGCTGTGGTTCAACAGCTGGTACGACGTGTCCATCGGCCCGAACCTGGAGCTGTTCAACCACGCACGCAACGCCGGCACCGACGCCGAGGCCAGCGCCAACCAGTACGTGGTGGTCGGCCCCAACCCGCACTGCCAGTTCTGGCAGCTGGGCCCCGACTACACGGTCGGCGCGCGCAAGGTCGGCGACGCCAGCTTCCCGGTCAGCGAGCAGATCTGGGCGTTCTTCGACCGCTGGCTGAAGGGCGAGAAGAAGGCCTTCCCGTCCAGCACGCCGAAGGTGCGCTACTTCACCATCGGCCTGGACAAGTGGCAGGCCGACGAGCAGTGGCCGCCGAAGGCGGCCAGGCCGCTGCGCCTGTACCTGCATTCGGACGGCCGCGCCAACTCGCTGCACGGCGACGGCCGGCTGTCGCCCGGACCGCCGCCCGCCGGCGCGCCGGCCGACCGCTTTGTCTACGACCCGGCCAACCCGGTGCAGACCATCGGCGGCGGCGACTGCTGCAACGGCGGCCTGGTGACGCCCGGCGCCTTCGACCAGCGCCAGGTGGAGGCCCGCCACGATGTTCTGGTCTACACCAGCGAGCCGCTGGAGCAGCCGCTGGAAGTGACCGGCTTCGTCGACGCGGTGCTCAAGGTCTCCTCCAGCGCGCCGGACACCGACTTTGCGGTGAAGCTGGTGGACGTGGCCCCGGACGGCACCGCGTGGATCGTCGGCGACACCATGCTGCGCGCGCGCTACCGCGACGGCTACGAGTCGCCGCGGCTGATGCAGCCGGGCCAGGTCTACGAGCTGCGGCCGACCCCGATCGCCACCTCGATCCAGTTCGGCAAGGGCCACCGCATCCGCGTGGAAGTGACCAGTTCCAACTTCCCCAAGTTCGCCCGCAACCTCAACACCGGCGGCGCGAACGAGACCGAGTCCGAGCCGGTGGTGGCGGAGAACGCCGTGCACCACTCGGCCGACGCCGCCAGCTACATCGAACTGCCCGTGGTCGCGCGCTGAGCGCGGCCGCGCCCCGGAGACTGCATGAGCAACACGATCTACGGCCTGAAGAACTGCGATACCTGCAAGAAGGCGACCAAGTGGCTGGACCGCTTCGGCGTGCCGTACACCTTCGTCGACTACCGCGACAACAAGCCCTCGCCGGAGACCCTGGTGGAGTGGGCGGGCAAGGCCGGCGGCTTCGATGCCCTGGTCAACAAGTCCTCCACCACCTGGCGCCAGCTGCCGGAGAACCGCAAGTCGCCGGGCAGCGAGGCGGAGTGGAAGCTGTTGCTGCGCGAGCATCCGCAGCTGGTGCGCCGCCCGGTGGTGGTCCGGGAGGACGGCAGCTTCAGCCAGGGCTTCTCCGACAACGGCTTCAAGAAGCTGTTCGGCGTCGGCTGAGGCCATACCGCGGCGGCCGGCCGCAACCCGGATACGGATCGAGAGCATGAGCGAAGTCCTGGACCTGGCCTGCGAACTGATCGCGCGTCCCTCGGTGACGCCGGACGACGCCGGCTGCCAGGCGTTGCTGGCCGCGCGCCTGCGGCGCGCCGGCTTCGCCTGCGAATCGCTGCGCTACGGCCAGGTCGACAACCTGTGGGCCACGCATGGCAGCGGCGAGGGCCCGGTGCTGGTGCTGCTGGGACATACCGACGTGGTCCCGCCCGGCCCGCGCGAGGCCTGGGCCAGCGATCCATTCCAGCCGCAGGTGCGCGACGGCGTGCTGTACGGCCGCGGCGCGGCCGACATGAAGGGCAGCGTGGCCGCGTTCGTGGTCGCGGCCGAGCGCTTCGTCGCCGCGCATCCCGGCCATCCCGGCACGCTGGCGCTGCTGCTGACCTCGGACGAGGAGGGCGATGCCATCGACGGCGTGCGCCGCGTGGCCGAGACCTTCCGCCAGCGCGGGCAACGGATCGACTGGTGCATCACCGGCGAGCCGTCCTCGACCGCCAGGCTGGGCGACCTGCTGCGGGTGGGGCGCCGCGGCAGCCTGTCGGCCACGCTCACGGTGAAGGGCGTGCAGGGACACGTCGCCTATCCGCACAAGGCGCGCAACCCGATCCACCAGGCCGCGCCGGCGCTGGCCGAACTGGTGGCGCGGGTCTGGGACGAAGGCTACGAGAGCTTCCCGCCGACCAGCCTGCAGGTCAGCAACATCCACGCCGGCACCGGCGCCAACAACGTGATCCCCGGCGAGCTGCAGGTGCTGTTCAACCTGCGCTACAACCCGCACTGGGACGCGTCGCGGCTGGAGGCGGAGATCGCCGCACTGCTGGACCGCCATGGGCTCGGTTACGAGCTGCGCTGGCACCGCAGCGGCGAGCCGTTCTACACGCCCGAAGGCCCGCTGCGCCGCGCCGCGCGCGAGGTGCTGGCGGAAGTGGCGGGCGCGCCGCCGGAGGAAAGCACCGGCGGGGGCACCTCCGACGCGCGCTTCATCGCGCCGCTGGGCGCGCAGTGCATCGAGGTCGGGCCGGTGAACGCGTCCATCCACCAGGTCGACGAGCACGTGTCGGTGGCCGAGCTGGAGGCGCTGCCTGGCCTGTACCAGCGCCTGCTCGAGCGGCTGTTGCTGCAGCCCGGCGCGCGCTGAGCCTCAGGTCGGGCCGCTGCGTTCGGCCGGTTTGGCGCGGCGGTCGAAGATCAGCGCGCTGAGCGCAATGGCGATGCCCAGCCCGGCGCCGACCAGGAACAGCAGCACCGCCAGCACCGGGTAGCCGAACAGGGTCGTCTTGGTCTCGATCCTCATCAGCATCGCCGAGGACAGCAGCAGCGCCGCGGTCACCACCGCGGCGGCGATGCGGTTGGCGATCTTCTGCAGGTTCTCCATGATCCTGGAGTGGTCCAGGCCGTCCAGGCGGACCTGCATCTTGTTCTCGGCCAGCAGCGACAGGGTGTCGGAGATCTTGCGCGGCGCGTCGCGCAGCAGCGCCTGCACCTCAAGCGCCTCGCTGGCCATGTTGGCGCTGGAGAACGAGCGCCTCAGCTGCTTGCGCATGATCGACTGCAGGTGTTCCTCCACCAGCTCGCGCACGTCCATTTCCGGGTCCAGCGCGTCGGCCACCCGCTCGAGGTTGAGCAGGGTCTTGCCGAGCAGGCTGATCTCCGGCGGCACCCGCAGGCCGCGTTCGGCCGCGCAGGCCACCAGGTCCAGCAGCAGCCGGCCCTCCGAGGTGCGGCGGCCGCCGGTGGCGTAGCGCGCCACCAGCTGCCCGGTGTCGCGGCTGAAGGCGGCATCGTCGAATTGCTCCAGGCGCGTGCCGATCGCCACCAGCTCGCGCGCCACGTCCTCGCCGCGCGCGTCGACCGCGGCGAACAGCAGCTTGAGCAGGCGCTCGCGCATGCGCGGCGCCACCTGCGCGACCATGCCCAGGTCGATCAGCGCCAGGCGTCCGTCGCGGCACAGCAGCACGTTGCCCGGGTGCGGGTCGGCATGGATGTCGCCGTTGACGAACACCTGGTCCAGGTAGGCGCGCATCAGTTCCGAAGCCGGCGTGCGCAGGTCCAGCTCGGTGCGCTGCAGGCCGGTGACCGAGGTGACCTTCTCGCCGTGCACCAGTTCCATGGTCAGCACCTTGCAGGTGCTCAGGCCCCAGACCGGCGCCGGCACGAACAGGTGCGGGTATTCGGACAGGCGCTCGCGGAAGCGCTCCAGGTTCTCGGCCTCGCGCCGGTAGTCCAGCTCCAGCAGCAGGATCTTGCGGAACTCGGCGATCCAGTCGGCGAAGCGCAGGCGGCGCCCGGCCTGGGTCAGCGCATCGGCGGTGCCGGCTAGTCCGGCCAGCACTTCCAGGTCCAGGCGGATGGCGGCTTCCATGCCCGGGCGCTGCACCTTCACCGCCACTTCGCGGCCGTCGCGCAGGGTCGCGCGGTGCACCTGGGCCAGCGAGGCGGCGGCCAGCGGCACCGGGTCGAAGCTGGCGAAGATGCGGCCGACCTTGGCGCCCAGCTCCTCCTCGATGGTCTTCTCGATCACCGCGGTCGGCACCGGCGCGACCTCGTCCTGGATCCGGTCCAGTGCGTCGATGTAGGCCGCGGGCACCAGGTCCGGGCGGGTGGACAGGGATTGCCCCAGCTTGATGAAGGCCGGGCCCAGCGCCTCCAGGTCGGCGGCGAAGGCCTTGGCCTCGGCGACCTCCGATACGTGGGCCACGGTCGGTTCCACCGGCGGCGCCTGGCTCCAGTCCATCCCGGTCAGGATGCGGCGATGGCGCGCCAGGCGGGTAACGACCTGGGTGGTGCGGGTCAGGCGGCGACTGGTTTCATGCAAGGCGGTGTCTCCCCGGGCGGTGCGGCGGCCGGCGCCGGATGCGCCGTGGGCGGAGTATTGGGGCCGCCGCGTGAGCGAGGCGTCAGTTGCCAAGGCAACGGTTGCGGCGGGCCCGGCGCGGGGTTAACGTGCGGCCCATGCCTTCGATCAGCCGCGCCAATCCGGCCAATGCCAACCGCAACAATATTGCGGCGAATAACCGTGCGCGGCCGATGCGGGGGCGCCACCGGGCATAAGCAGGAACTGCCCGGGGGACGAGAAAACCCGCATCGGCCGATGCGGGTTTTTTTGTGCCCGCCACCGGAGTGCGACCACCACCACGCGCCAACATCCAGGAGTCCCTTCCCATGTGTTCGATCTTCGGCATCTTCGGCCTGCAACCGGGCGATGACCTGCAGCAGCTGCGCCGGCAGTCGCTGGACCTGTCGCAGCGCCAGCGCCACCGCGGCCCCGACTGGAGCGGCGTGTACGTGGACGAAGGGGCGATCCTGGTGCACGAGCGCCTGGCCATCGTCGACCCGGCCGGCGGCTCGCAGCCGCTGCTGTCGGAGGATGGCGAACTGGCGCTGGCGGTGAACGGCGAGATCTACAACCACGCCCTGCTGAAGGACGAACTGCGCCAGCCGTACGCGTTCCGGACCGCCTCCGACTGCGAGGTGATCAACGCGCTGTACCGCGAGGACGCGCCGGCTTCGTTCCTCAACCGGCTCAATGGCATCTTCGCCTTCGCCCTGTGGGACAAGGCCAGGGGGCGCGCCATCATCGCGCGCGACCCGATCGGCGTGGTGCCGCTGTACTGGGGCCACGACCGCGAGGGCCGCCTGCGCGTGGCCTCGGAGATGAAGGCGCTGGTGGACGAATGCGCGGACGTGGCCCAGTTCCCGCCGGGGCACTGGTACGACACCGCCACCGGCGAGCTCACGAAGTACTACCAGCGGCCGTGGCGCGACTACGCCGCGGTGGAGGGCGTGTCGGTGCCGCTGCAGGAGCTGCGCGAGGCGTTCGAGGCGGCGGTGCACCGCCAGCTGATGACCGACGTGCCCTACGGCGTGCTGCTGTCCGGGGGGCTGGATTCCTCGCTGGTGGCGGCGGTGGCCGCGCGTTACGCGCGCCACCGGGTCGAGGATGGCGGCCGCAGCGAGGCCTGGTGGCCGCGCCTGCATTCCTTCGCCATCGGCCTGAAGGGTTCGCCGGACCTGGCCGCGGCCAAGGTCGCCGCCGACGCCCTGGGCACCGTGCACCACGGCTTCGAGTACACCTTCGAGGAAGGCCTGGACGCGCTGCCGGAAGTGATCCGCCACATCGAGACCTACGACGTCACCACCATCCGTGCGTCCACGCCGATGTTCCTGCTGGCGCGGCGGATCAAGGCCATGGGCGTGAAGATGGTGCTGTCCGGCGAGGGCAGCGACGAGGTGTTCGGCGGCTACCTGTATTTCCACAAGGCGCCCAACGCGCGCGAGTTCCACGAGGAGCTGGTGCGCAAGCTCGATGCGCTCAACTACTACGACTGCCTGCGCGCGAACAAGTCGATGATGGCCTGGGGCGTGGAGCCGCGGGTGCCGTTCCTGGACCGCGAGTTCCTCGACGTGGCCATGCGCATGGACGCCGCGCACAAGATGGTGCGCAAGGGCGATGCCGGCCCGCAGCGGATGGAGAAGGGCATCCTGCGCGCTGCCTTCGACGGCTACCTGCCGCCGGAGATCCTGTGGCGGCAGAAGGAGCAGTTCAGCGACGGCGTTGGCTACGGCTGGATCGACGGGCTCAAGGCGCACGCCGAGGCGCAGGTCTCCGACCGCGAACTGGCCGCGGCCGACAAGCGCTTCCCGGTCAACCCGCCGCAGACCAAGGAGGCGTATTTCTACCGCACGATCTTCGAGCGCTACTTCCCCGGCCAGGCCGCGGCGGAGACGGTGCCCGGCGGCAAGTCGATCGCCTGCTCCTCGCCGGCGGCGATCGCCTGGGACGCGAGCTTCGCGAAGATGGCAGACCCCTCCGGCCGCGCGGTGGCCGGCGTGCACAACGAGGCACTGGCGGGGTGACGCACCGCTGTCCCTCCTCTCTCCCCGGGAGAGAGGAGGGGTGAGGGCCGGTGTGCCGGCCATGTGGAAGTCCCGGCCTCTCAACCCACCCTGGCGCCCCGCCAACCCGGCGGGGGCTTCAGGGCCGCAGCAATAGCTCAGCCAGCCATGGCAGCCCCACGGCCGCATTGAGTGGCAGCCGGTGGATACGGCGCGCACCCGGCGCGCCCGGCTGCGGATTGACTTCGACCACCACCGCATCACGCGGCGCCAGCCCGACCAGCCCGGCGGCCGGCTGGACCACGCCGGAGGTGCCGACCACCAGCAACAGGTCGCAGCCGGCGATGCGTTCCTGCGCCTGCCGCAAGACGGTGTCGTCGAGCATTTCCCCGAACCAGACCACGCCCGGACGCACTTCACCGCCGCAGTGCGCGCAGCGCGGCGGCTCCAGCCGCCGCTGCGCCGCGCCCGGAGGTGAAGGCAGCGGGTGCGGAGCCGCGCAGTCGAAGCAGCGTGGCGCGAACAGGCTGCCATGCAGGTGCAGGACGTCGGCCACGCCGGCGCGCTCGTGCAGGTCGTCCACGTTCTGGGTGACCACCTGTGCGCCCAGGGCCTGCTGCATCCGCGCCACGGCCAGGTGGCCCGGATTGGGCGCGGCCTGCATCACCAGCCCGCGCCGCCATTCGTACCAGCCCCAGACCAGGGCGCTGTCGTGGCGCCAGGCCTGCGGGGTGGCCAGCTGCTGCGGATCGAACTCGTGCCACAGGCCATTGCTGCCGGAGCGGAAGGTGGAGATGCCGCTGTCGGCGGACATGCCGGCGCCGCTGAACACCACGATGCGTTCGAAGCGGCGCGACAGCGCCTGTCGCAGGGCAGGATCGAGGGTGGAATCCGGCATGGGTGGTGTGCTTGCGGTGGTTTCATTCCCGCGCGGCGACCGGCCGCAGGGTGAGCGTGTATCTTGCCGGCCCCGGGAGGAACGGGGTGGGCCGGCCGTGGACCCAGTCGTCGTGGCCGGCGCCGCGGAATGGCGACAGCGGATGCCCGCCCTGGCCGCCGGGCATGTGCGCCAGGCCGTCCTGCTCGCGGCCGGGCGCCACCACCATGCGCTGCGAGGCGCCGAACGCGGGCGCGGCGACGCGCGGCACGATGCGGTCGCCGCGAAGTTCGTCGGCCGGCATGCACAGGCGCCGGGCCAGCAGCGCGGGCACGGCTGCGGACAGCGGATGGCAGATGCGAGCAGTGTTTTCCTCGCCCCAACGGCGTGCGGCCAGGGGCCCGGCCGCGGCCAGCGCGTCGCGCACCTCGGCGGCGGCATCCTCCAGCAGCGCTTCCCAGCTGTCGAAGCCTGCCGGAAGCAGGTGCGGCGGGCGCTGCCGCAGCAGCGGCCAGGCCACGCCTTCCAGCTGCGGCAACGCAGGCAGCTCGAACTCCGGCCCCAGCCGTGCCAGCGCGGGCGCGGCCAGGCCGCGGGCAATGCGCGCGTGCACTGCCAGGCGCCAGGCGCGGACCAGGCGGTAGGCCACCGACTCCGGCGCGGCATGGCCGTTCCAGTCTCCGCCGGCATCGGCCAGGGCGCGCAGCGCCGAGCCCGCGGGCGCGCGCCGGGCTTCGCCCAGCAGCAGGTCGTGCCACGGCTCCAGCAGCAGGGCGCGGTCGTCCAGCTGCATGGCCAGCAGCGCCTGCTCGTCGAAACGGTCCGCCGCGTGCAGGCGCTCGCGGATCTGCCAGGCGCGGATGCCCAGCGCATAGCCGCCATCACCCACGCGCGCCAGCGCCTCGCCGTCGAGGGTGCGGGCGTTGGCGGTCCACAGGCGCTGCCCGGGCGGGTCGCGCAGGACCGGCACGCTGGCGCTGGCGAGCGGCCACGGCGTGCAGGTAGCGGTGCTTCCGTCGGGCCGCAGGCCGGTGCAGCCGGGTGCGCGGGCGGGCAAGGGGCCGAGGATGCGCCAGGCGATGGCGCCGTGGCGGTCGGCGATGACCAGGTTCTGCGCCGGGATCGCGGCCTGGTCGGCGATCGCCAGGGCCTGGTCGAGGTCGGCCGCGTACGCGAAGCCGGCCAGGCCCAGGTTGAGCGCGCCGGGCAGGTGCGCCACCCAGCGCAGGGCCAGGGCCTGGCCATCGATGTCGGCGTGGACCAGCGGACCGGCCGCGGTCTCGCGGATCTCCAGCTGCACGTCGTCGCCGCCGGCCACGCGGATGGTTTCCACGTGCCGCGCCACCGGATCGCAGTCCTGGGCCTGGCCTTCGCCACAGGGGCGCACCGGGAACCAGTCCGCCGTGTCGGCATAGGCGTTGGTGAAGCCCCAGGCCACGTGGCCATTGCTGCCCACGACCACCGCCGGCAGGCCGGGCAGGGAGAAGCCGCTGACGTCGACCCGGCCGCCGGGCGCGGCCGGGTCTGGATAGCGCAGCCGCACCCGGAACCAGAGGTTGGGGGCACGCAGGCCCAGGTGCATGTCGTCGGCGACGATGGCGCGGCCGTCGGTGGTCAACGCGGCGCCCACCGCCCAGTTGTTGCTGCCGGGGCTGGCAGGCTCGTGCAGCGGCTGGCCGCCGGCGGGCGGAGCTGGCAGCCGGCGCAGGTCGACCGCCGCCGCGTCCGGCAGCGCGGCCTCGCCACGCGGCTGGCCCAGCAGCGGCGCGTCCCACTGGCTGCCGTCGTGCAGCAGCAGCTCGCGCAGCGGTGCCGGCAGGCGCCGGCCCAGCCGCCACAGCGCCAGCTCGCGGCGGTTCTCCGCGTCCTGCAGGTCGAAGTACATGGCGTAGCCGGCCAGGGCCGTGTCGGCTGGTTGCCACGGCCGGGGCGGCTGGCGCAGCAGCAGGTAGGGCCAGGGTCGCACCGGCAGTGCCTCCAGCCCGGCATTGACGCCTTCGGTGTAGGCCTGCAGCTGCGGCATCCGCGTGCCGGCGAAGGCATCCAGGCGCGCTTCCACGCGGGCGCGCAGCCGGTGGATGCGGCGCCTGCGGTCGGTGTCCAGCGCCCGCGGACCGAACAGTCCGGCCAGTTCGCCGGCGGCGGCGCGGCGCAGCAGGTCCATCTCGAAGAAGCGCTCCTGCGCGTGCACGTAGCCCAGGGCGCGGGCGGCGTCCCCGGCGCTGGCGGCGTCGATGGTGACGATGCCCAGGGCATCGCGCTGCACCGTGGCCGGCGCCGCCAGGCCCGGCAGCGCCATGCTGCCCTCCAGGCGCGGCAGGCTGCCGCGCAGCAGCAGCCAGGCGGCCGCGGCCAGGGCCAACAGGACCAGCAGCAGCGCGCAGGCGGCGCGCAATAGCCATCGACGCATGCGGGGCTCCCGGTGGGCGGCGGGTGCGAAGGCAGTGCAACTGCGACTGATTCCGATTGAAACATGGCCGCGGCGCTTGCGGCACACTGCGCCCCTGCGTTCCACCGGAGCACCCCCATGAAAGGCGACCCCGAAGTCATCGAATGCCTCAAGGAACTGCTGCGCGGCGAGCTGGCCGCGCGCGACCAGTACTTCCTGCATTCGCGCAGGTACGAGGACCTGGGCCTGAAGGCGCTGTACGAACGCATCAACCACGAGATGCAGGAAGAGACCGAGCACGCGGACGCGATCCTGCGCCGGATCCTGTTCCTGGAAGGCGAGCCGGACATGCGCCCGCACGGGTTCAAGCCCGGCACCACCGTGGTGGAGATGCTGCAGGCCGACCTGCGGGTGGAGTACGAGGTGCGTGCCAACCTCGCCGCGGCGATGAAGCTGTGCGAGGAAAGGCAGGACTACGTCAGCCGCGACATCCTGCTGGCCCAGCTCAAGGACACCGAGGAGGACCACGCCTGGTGGCTGGAGCAGCAACTGCGCCTGATCCGCATGATCGGGCTGGAGAACTACCAGCTGTCCAAGCTCGAGGGCGACGGCGCCCCGGCCCACGGCTGAGCGTGGCGTGGTGCCGCGGCCCCCGCTGGCGGGCCGGGGCTAGCGGCGCCGCAGGCGGTAGACCGCGGTCGCCAGCGCGGTGACGCCATCGGCGACGAAGCGCGGCTCCTGGGCGAGGATGTCGCGCCGCTCCAGCAGCTCCACCTCCCAGTCCGCGGCGAACAGCCCGCGGACCTCGGTTTCCGCCACCGAAAACGGCGGGCCCTGCATCTGCTCCTGCGGATATTCCAGGGTGATCAGCAGGCCGCGGCAGCCGCGCGGCAGGCGGCCGTAGACCTGGCTGGCATAGCGGCGCCGCAGGGCGGTCGGCAGGGCGATCAGCGCGGCGCGGTCGTAGACCGCCTGCATCCGCGCCAGGGTGGCGTCGGCCAGCGCGAACACGTCGCCCTCGACCAGGTCGATGCGGCCGGCGCGATGGTGCAGCCCGTCCGCGTCCCGTTCCTGTTCCGGGACCAGGCCGGCCTCGGCGAAGAACGCCTCCACCGCCAGCGGCGACAGCTCGCAACCCAGCACCCCATGCCCGCGCGCGGCCAGCCAGTGCATGTCCAGGGTCTTGCCGGCCAGCGGCACGAATACCGGCGCGCCGTCGGCCGCTCCCAGCCTGGGCCAGTGCTTTTCCAGCAGCGGCATCACCGCGTCGCGATGGAAGCCGGTGCGGCCCTCGCGCCAGCGCTGCAGCCAGAATTCCGGTTCCATCGTGCGACTCCTGTGGGGTGGCGCGGGACTGCACGGGATGCCTGCGACGGCGCCTGCCGCGCCGCCGCACGCTGCGGGTGCCAGGCTACGACGTGCTACTCGACGTCAAGGCCATCCACCTTCTGCCACCCCCGCGGCAGCAATCCACCCCGCGTCGCCCGCGCACCCAGATACGCATCCAGGTCCTTGAACGACAGGGTCATGGTGCGCTGGCCGCTGTAGACCTGCAGCTTCTGCGCCGGGCCGACCGCGGCCACGGCGACGACGCGTTCGGTGCCGAGCTTGGCGCGCGGGATGTCGATCAGCTTGTTGCCCTTGCCCTTGTCCAGCTCCGGCAGTTCGGCGGCCGGGATCGCCAGCAGGTGGCCGGCGCTGGTCACCGCGACGATGCGGTCGGTCCCGAGGTTGCCGACCAAAGCCGGCTGCAGCACGGTCGCGCCGGGCGCCAGGTTGATCAGCGCCTTGCCGGCCTTGTTGCGGCCGGTGAGGTTCTCGAAGCGGGTCACGAAGCCGTAGCCATGCGAGGACGCCAGCACGAAGCGGGTCTCGTCCTCGCCGCTGGCCAGGGCCAGGAAGGAGGCGCCGCTGGCGGGCGAGAAGCGGCCGGTCAGCGGCTCGCCG
>NZ_ALIP01000105.1:0-26920 GCF_000283075.1 Pseudoxanthomonas sp. GW2 | reverse complement strand
GGGAGCGGGGCCCCGACGGCATGCCAGGGGCTCATCGGAGCGCCTCCTCCAGGTCGCGCCGCAGGTCGCCGACGTCCTCGATGCCCACGCTCAGGCGCACCAGCGAATCGCTGATGCCCAGGCGCGCGCGGCGCTCCGGCGGGACCGAGGCGTGGGTCATCACCGCCGGGTGGTTGAGCAGGCTTTCCACCCCGCCCAGCGATTCGGCCAGGGTGAACAGCCGGGTACGCGAGCAGAAGCGGCTGGCGGCCTCGAAGCCGCCCTTGAGCACCACCGAGACGATGCCGCCAAAGCCGGACATCTGCCGCGCCGCCAGGGCGTGCTGCGGGTGCGATTCCAGGCCCGGGTAAATGACCTTTTCCACCTTCGGGTGCGACTGCAGCCACTGCGCCAGCGCCAGGGCGTTTTCGCAGTGCGCGCGCATGCGCAGCGGCAGGGTCTTGGCGCCGCGCAGGGCCAGGAAGCTGTCGAACGGCCCCTGCACCGCGCCGACCGAGTTCTGCAGGAAGGCCATGCGCTCGCCCAGCTCGTCGCTGGCGGCAACCACCACGCCGCCGACCATGTCCGAATGGCCGTTGAGGTACTTGGTGGCCGAGTGCAGGACCAGGTCCGCACCCAGCTGCAGCGGACGCTGCAGCGCCGGCGAGGCGAAGGTGTTGTCGACCACCACCAGCAGGCCGTGGCGATGGGCGATCTCCGCCACCGCGGCGATGTCCACCAGCTTGAGCATCGGGTTGGTCGGGGTCTCGATCCAGACCATGCGCGTGCGCGGGGTGATCGCCGCGGCGAACGCGTCCAGGTCGGCCAGGTCGACGAAGCTGAAGTCCAGCGCCGCGCTGCGCCGGCGCACGCGCTCGAACAGGCGGTAGCTGCCGCCGTAGAGGTCGTCCATGGCGACCACGTGGTCGCCGCTGTCCAGCAGTTCCAGCACGGTGGAGCTGGCGGCCATGCCGGAGGCGAAGGCGAAGCCGCGGCTGCCACCCTCCAGCGCGGCCACGCAGCGCTCCCAGGCGAACCGGGTGGGGTTGTGGGTGCGCGAGTACTCGAAGCCCTGGTGCTCGCCCGGCGCGGACTGCGCGTAGGTCGAGGTGGCGTAGATTGGCGGCATCACCGCCCCGGTGGACGGATCGGGCGCCTGGCCACCGTGGATGGCCAGGGTGGCGAACGCGTGAACGTCCGGGGACAGGCCGTCGCGGGTGGTGTGGTCGGGCATGGCGGCTCTCTCGAGGTAGCCGCGGATTCTAGCAACCGCCCCTTAACCAAACCTTGGCGCCGGTCCCGTCCCGGCCAGGAACCGGCGCCCGGCCCTCACTGCGCCCGCCGGCGCAGGTAGTTGAGCAGGTCGATGCGGGTGATCAGGCCCAGGAAGCGGTCGCCGTCGATGACGATCGCCACCTGGCCGCGGTCGAACACCGGCAGCAGGGCCTCGATCGGCGACTTCACGTCCAGCTTCTCCAGCTTGGTGACCATGGCCACCGAGACCGGGTCGCGGAAGCGCGCCTCGTCGCCGTACACGTGCAGCAGCACGTCGCTCTCGTCGATGATGCCGGCCAGGCGGTCGCCTTCCATCACCGGCAGCTGCGACACGTCGTACAGCTTCATCCGCTGGTAGGCGGTGGTCAGCAGGTCGGTCGGGGCGACCACCACGGTGTCGCGCTGCGCGTACGGGCGCATGATCAGGTCGCGCAGGTCGCCGTGGTGCGGGCGCTCCAGGAAGCCGTTGTCCAGCATCCAGTAGTCGTTGTACATCTTCGACAGGTACTTGTTGCCGGTGTCCGGCACCAGCACCACGACCTTCTTCGGCGTCGTCTGTTCGCGGCAGTAGCGCAGCGCGGCGGCCAGCAGGGTGCCGGTGGACGAGCCGCCGAGGATGCCCTCCTTCTCCAGCAGTTCGCGCGCGGTGTGGAAGCTCTCCGCGTCGGGGATGGCATAGGCCTTCTTCACCCGGCTGAAGTCGGAGATCGAGGGCAGGAAGTCCTCGCCGATGCCCTCCACCAGCCAGCTGCCGGACTTGTCGCTGAGCACGCCCTCGTTGATGTACTGGGCCAGGATCGAGCCGACCGGGTCGGCCAGCACCATCTCCACGTGCGGGGCGTGCTTCTCGAAGCAGCGCGACAGGCCGGTCATGGTGCCGGAGCTGCCGCAGCCGAACACGATCGCGTCTAAGCCACCGGCCGCGGCCATCTGCTCGATGATCTCCGGGCCGGTGCCGAACTCGTGCGCGGCCGGGTTGTCAGGGTTGCCGAACTGGTTGATGAAGTACGCCCCCGGGGTCTCGGCGGCGATCCGCGCGGCCAGGTCCTGGTAGTACTCCGGGTGGCCCTTGCCCACGTCCGAGCGGGTCAGCACCACCTCCGCGCCCATGGCCTTGAGGTTGAAGATCTTCTCCCGGCTCATCTTGTCCGGGACCACCAGGATCAGCTTGTAACCCTTCTGCTGGGCCACCAGCGCCAGGCCCAGGCCGGTGTTGCCGGCGGTGCCTTCGACCAAGGTGGCGCCTGGCTTGAGGTCGCCGCGGCGCTCGGCCGCCTCGATCATCGACAGGCCGATGCGGTCCTTGATCGAGCCTCCGGGGTTGAAGTTCTCGAGCTTGAGGTAGAGCTCGCACGGGCCGGTGTCCAGGCGGCGCGCCTTGACGATCGGGGTGCGGCCGATGAGTTCGAGCACGGAAGCGTGCAGGGCCATTCTCGGGTCCGTTTCCTGGGCGCCGCGTTGCGGCGGAGCCCGGATTATCGGCCGGATCGCCGGCGCCGGTAAGGGCGCCGGCGGGCATCGCGGCGGCACCGGCGCCGGAAAGAATTGCGCGGGCGGCAGTGGCCGACGAGGAGGCCACCACCGCCCGCGGCGGTGAAACGCGGGAGATCGCGGTCAGTGCGACCGTTCGTAGATGCGCAACAGGCGCTCCTTGGCGGCAAGCTTCTCGCGCTTCATCTGCCCCAGGGTCATGTCGTCGATGGGGAGCACCCCGAGTTCGGCCTGCATGCACTTCTTGTCCAGCAGCCGGTGTCGCTGGTAGAGCTGCTTGAATTCGGGGTTGCTCTTGATCAGCGCGTCGATTTCGGCCTGCGATTGCCCTTCGAACATCTGTGCACCTCCTGGGTCGTTACGTCCCTGACGGCGTACTGCCGGCGGTCCTGGCCGGCGCCGGAAAAACAAACGCCCCGGGCCGGGAGCCCAGGGCGCAGGATTGCCGGAACGGCAGATGCGGGATTTTCCGCTCCCCAAGCCGCCGCCGCGGCGGATGCCCGGCTTCGACAGGGACGGGAGCGGCGGAATGCAGCATCGGCGCGTACTCCGGATCTGAGCGGCGGCACGGGGGTGTGCTGCCGGCTCGATTCCGACCCTACTCCCAAGCCCGGGGGCCTTCAAGGGGCCGCGGCGTGAAGGCGCCGGAAGTGTTAACCGCGCCACCCGGCGTCCCGCACCAGGGCGAGACGCCGGCTGCAAGCCATTGATTTTACAAACCTAAATGAAGTCAGAGGGCGACGGTGACCTCGGCCGCGCGCTTGCTGGTGGCCGGATCCTTGACGCCGTCGGCCTTGATCCTGCCCTTGTCCACCCCGGCCGCCACCAGGGCGTCGCGCAGGGCCGAGGCGCGGGCCATCGCCACCTTCGGGTCGCTGTCCCAGGCACGGATGCGCACCGAGCGCCGGGCACCGATCTGCAGGTACGCGGCCAGCGCTTCCGCCGCGTCCTTGCCGGCGGCGGTGAGGCTGGACTTGCCGCTGGCGAAGACCGCGCCGGGCAGCACGAAGACCTCGCCCTGGCTGCCGAAGGTCGAGGCCGGCAGCTTCTTTCCGGACACCAGCTCCGCCTCCTGGCGGGCCAGCTCGGCTTCCTTGCGCCGCGCCGCGCTCACCTGCGCGCTCTGCCGGCCGGCGGCCTTGCCCAGCGCCGCCTCGGCCTCGCTGCGCGCCAGCGCCTCGGCCTCGGCGGCCAGGCGCAGGCGCTCGGCCTCCTCGGCCTGGATCTGGGCCTGGATGCGCAGCTGCTCGGCCTCGCGGCGGGCCCTCTCGACCTCGCGCCGACTGGCTTCCACCAGCAGTTCGCTGCGCTGCAACTCCAGCCGCGCCAGCTCGCCGCGGGCGGCCGCGGCGCGGCCCATGGTCTCGGCGATCTCGACCCGGCGCTCGGCCAGGTACAGGGCCTCGGGGCGGTCGCTGCGGCGGGCCTGCTCCAGGGCGGCAATCGCCTGCTGGGCCTGCAGCAGCTCCAGGCCGGCGCCCCGCGCCAGCGACGGATCGGCCTGCAGCGCCTCCAGCCGCGCGCGCAGGCGCGCCGCGTCGGCGTCCTCGGCGGCCAGCGCGGGGGCGGCCAGGGCCAGCAGCAGGCAGGCGGCCAGTGGACCGGACAGGCGGCGCGCGCTCATTCGGCGCCCTCCAGCCGGGCCAGGCCCAGCTGCCGGCGCAGGCCATCGACCTCCTGCCGGCGCTGCAACACGTCCGCCTCGGCCCTGGCCAGCTCGCTGCGGGCCCGGGCCAGGTCGGCATCGGCCGCCACCCGGCGGGCGCGGGCCTCGGCGTTGCGCTGGTCGCTGCGCGAGCGCGAGGCGGCCAGCGCCTGGGCCTCGATCAGCCCCTGGCGGGCGGCCTCGATCAGGTCCGGGGCGTAATGGTCGGCGTCGGCCTGCTGGGCCTCCAGTACCGCGCGCTCGGCCTGCTGCACGGCCGGCAGGGCGGTCTGCGCCTGGGCCGTGACAACCAGCCCGAAAGTGCATACCAGCGCGTACAGGGTCCTGCGGAAGTATGCGAAGCTAGGATCGTTCATCGGGGAAAGTCGCGTCCCTTGGGGTCGCGGCCATTGTCGGAAGCCGGAGGCGTCCATGCAAATGGATGCCCGGGCACCTTGCTATTGGGGAACGTCACTTAATGGATATCGGCTACTTCCTGAAGCTGATGACCGAGAAGAATGCCTCGGACATGTTCCTGACCACCGGGGCGCCGGTCTACATCAAGATCGAAGGGAAGCTCTACCCGCTCGGCAACACCGGGCTGCCGCCGGGCATGGTCAAGAAGATCGCCTATTCCCTGATGGACGAGGGCCAGGTGCCGCAGTTCGAGCGCGACCTGGAGCTGAACATGGCCATCGCCGTGGCCGACGCCGGCCGCTTCCGCGTCAACGTGTTCAAGCAGCGCGGCGAGGTGGGCATGGTGATCCGCGCGATCCGCAGCGTGATCCCGTCCATCGAGGAACTGAACCTGCCGGAGGTGCTGAAGGACATCATCATGACCCCGCGCGGGCTGGTGCTGATCGTCGGCTCCACCGGCTCGGGCAAGTCGACCTCGCTGGCGTCGATGATCGACTACCGCAACAGCAACATGACCGGGCACATCCTCACCATCGAGGACCCGATCGAGTACCTGCACAAGCACAAGAAGTCGATCGTCAACCAGCGCGAGGTGGGCCTGGACACCCACGCCTTCCACAACGCGCTGAAGAACGCCATGCGCGAGGCGCCGGACGTGATCCTGATCGGCGAGATCCTCGACGCGGAGACCATGGAGGCAGCGATCGCGTTCGCCGAGACCGGCCACCTGTGCCTGGCCACCCTGCACTCCAACAACGCCGACCAGACCATCGAGCGCATCCTCAACTTCTTCCCCGAGAGCGCGCACAAGAACGTGCTGATGAACCTGGCGCTGAACCTGCGCGCGGTGGTCTCGCTGCGCCTGGTCCGCGGCATCGACGGCCGCCGCCTGCCGGCCACCGAGGTGCTGCTGAACACGCCGATGATCCGCGACCTGCTGCGCCGCGGCCAGGTGCACGAGATCAAGGCGGCGATGGAGGCCTCGCTGGAGGAAGGCATGCAGACCTTCGACCAGTGCCTGTTCCGGCTGGTCAAGCAGGGCCGGATCGACCAGGAGGAAGCGCTGCGCGCGGCCGACTCGCGCGACGGCCTGGCGCTGAAGTTCCGCCTGTCCGAGGGCGCCGAGGGCGAGCACGATCCCTACGCCGACCTCAACCAGCCCAGCGCCGGCATCAGCCACGGCTTCGTCTGAAGCCTGGCCGCGGTGGACCCGGGGGCCGCGCACTGCGCGGCCCCTTGCCTTTGCAGGCTCAGGAACGCGGCGCGTCCGGCTGCGCCTCCGGCGCCGCCGCGGCGAACGCCGGCAGCGCGGCGCAGGCGGCCCCGATCCGGGCGATCGCCGGCCACGCCGCCAGGTCCAGGCCAAAGCGGCGGGCGTTGTACAGCTGCGGCACCAGCACGCAGTCGGCCATGCCGGGCGCATCGCCGTGGCAGAAGCGGCCGGTGGCCGGATCGCCGGCCAGCAGCCGTTCCAGCGCGTCCAGGCCCAGCCCGATCCAGTGCCGGACCCAGGCCTCGCGCGCCGGCTGGGCCTGTTCCAGCCCGTGCTCCAGGTACTGCAGCACGCGCAGGTTGTTGAGCGGATGCACGTCGCAGGCGATCGCCTGGGCCAGCGCGCGCACCCGCGCGCGGCCGGCGGCGTCGGCCGGCAGCAATGCCGGCTCGGGCCAGGTCTCGTCGAGGTACTCGAGGATGGCCAGCGACTGCCGCAGCACCAGATCGCCGTGCCTGAGCACAGGCACCAGCTCCTGCGGATTGAGCGCGGCGAACGCGGGCGCGTGCTGCTGGCCGCCATCCCGGACCAGGTGCACCGGCTCGCTGGCGTAGTCCAGGCCCTTGAGCGCCAGGCCGATGCGCACGCGGTAGGCGGCGCTGGAACGCCAGTAGGTGTAAAGCGTCAGTTGCGCGGACATCCTGCCTCCCGGTGCGGCGCGCCTGCGTGGGCCGGCCTCAGGCCGCCGGCGGCTGCGGTTCGATGCGCTGCTCGATCGCGCCGAAGATGCTGTTGCCCTGGCGGTCGAACATCTCGATGCGGATGCGGTCGCCGAACTTCATGAACGGCGTGGACGGCTTGCCGTCGCGCAGGGCCTCGACCGTGCGCCGCTCGGCGAAGCACGAGGCCCCCCGGGACACGTCCTGGTTGGCGATGGTGCCGGAGCCGACGATGGTGCCGGCCGCCAGCGGCCGGGTCCTGGCCGCGTGCGCGACCAGCTGGGCGAAATCGAACTGCATGTCCTCGCCCGCCTCCGGGGCGCCGAACCACTCGCCGTTGTAGTGGGTGACCAGCGGCAGGTGCAGCTTGTTGCCGCGCCAGGCATCGCCCAGCTCGTCGGGGGTCACGAACACCGGGCCCAGCGCCGAGCGCGGCTTGGACTGCAGGAAGCCGAAGCCCTTGGCCAGCTCGGCCGGGATCAGGTTGCGCAGGGACACGTCGTTGACCAGGCCGACGAGCTGGATATGGCCGGCGGCCTGCTCCGGCGTCACCGCCATCGGCACGTCGTCGGTGACCACCACGATCTCGGCCTCCAGGTCGATGCCGTAGTCCTCGCTGACCACGCGCACCGGGTCACGCGGGCCGAGGAAGCCGGCGCTGGTGGCCTGGTACATCAGCGGGTCGGTGTAGAAGCTCTCCGGCACCTCGGCGCCGCGGGCGCGGCGCACCCGCTCCACGTGCGGCAGGTAGGCGCTGCCGTCGACGAATTCGTAGGCGCGTGGCAGCGGCGCGGCCAGGGTGGCGTGGTCCAGCTCGAACGCGTCCGCGGCCTGGCCCTGCTCCAACGCCTCGGCCAGCGCCACCAGGCGCGGCGCGGCACGCTGCCAGTCGTCCAGGGCCTGCTGCAGGGTGGCGGCGATGCCGGTGGCGCGCACGGCGCGGGACAGGTCGCGGGAGACCACGACCAGGGTGCCGTCGCGGCCGCCTTCCTTGAGGGTTCCGAGCTTCATTGCGCGCTCCTGCTGGCTGTGGATGGCGGATTGTAGCGGCTCGGCACGGACGGTTTCACCCGAAAGCATCGCCGCGGGGCGCGCCTGAATGCTTCCCGCGGCCGCGCCGGGCGCCGCCGGCGCTCTTGCCGTAGAATGCGCGCACCGATTGCCAGCGGCCGTCCGTTTCCCCCAGGGACCGGCAGCGCCGGAACAGCTCCGGCGTCCCGCTCCATCCCCGACGCCTTCCGCCTGGCATTCGCGCCGGACCTTTCCGGCCCATCCCTTCTCGCAGCGCGGATTCACGGGAACGCTCCGAGTCATCGGCCTTGACGGCCACCCGGCGGCAGCCGCCGCGGGTCATCCATGGAGTGTTCCCCGATGTCGTTCGAATCCCTGGGCCTTGCGCCCTTCCTGCTGCGCGCGCTTGCCGAGCAGGGCTACGAAACCCCTACCCCGATCCAGCAGCAGGCCATTCCGCTGGCGCTGGCCGGCCACGACCTGCTGGCCGGCGCCCAGACCGGCACCGGCAAGACCGCCGCCTTCGGCCTGCCGCTGCTGCAGCACCTGGGCACCGCGCCGCAGAAGGTCAGCGGGCCGCGCAAGCCGCGCGCCCTGGTCCTGGCGCCCACCCGCGAGCTGGCCACCCAGGTGCACGACAGCCTGCGCGGCTACAGCAAGTACCTGCGCATCCCCAGCGCCGTGGTCTACGGCGGCGTGGGCATGGGCAACCAGCTGGATGCGCTGCGCCGCGGCGTGGACCTGGTGATCGCCTGCCCGGGCCGCCTGATCGACCATATCGAACGCCGCAGCATCGACCTGTCCGGGATCGAGATCCTGGTCCTGGACGAGGCCGACCGCATGCTCGACATGGGCTTCCTGCCCTCGATCAAGCGCATCCTGGCCAAGCTGCCGAAGCAGAACCGCCAGACCCTGCTGTTCTCGGCCACCTTCCCCGAGTCGATCAAGCAGCTGGCGATGGAGTTCATGCGCAACCCGCGCGAGGTCCAGGTCACCCCGCAGAACACCGTGGCCGAGACCATCGCCCACCGCGTGCACCCGGTCGACGCGGCGCGCAAGCGCGAGCTGCTGCTGCACCTGCTGGGCCAGGACACCCGGGTGCAGACCCTGGTGTTCGCCAAGACCAAGCACGGCAGCGACAAGCTGGCCACGCACCTGGAGAAGGCCGGCATCCGCGCCGCGGCGATCCACGGCAACAAGAGCCAGAGCCAGCGCCTGCGCGCGCTGGGCGACTTCAAGTCCGGCAAGGTCAACGTGCTGGTGGCCACCGACATCGCCGCGCGCGGCATCGACATCGACCAGCTGCCGCGGGTGATCAACTACGACCTGCCGATGGTCGCCGAGGACTACGTGCACCGGATCGGCCGCACCGGCCGCAACGGCGCCAACGGCGAGGCGCTGTCGCTGGTCTCGCAGGACGACGCCAAGCTGCTGCGCCAGATCGTGCGCCTGCTCGGCCGCGACATGGAGATCCGCGACCTGCCCGGGTTCGAGCCGCAGGTGCCGATCCGCTGGGGCAACAGCGCGCCGGGCAAGGCCGAGCAGCCGGGCGGCCAGCGCCCGCCGCGCAAGCCCGGCGGCGGCCGCGGCCGGCGTCCGCATGGCGGCGGCGAAGGCCAGGCCCACGCCCATGCCGGCAATCGCGCCGGCAACCGCGGCGGCAATGGTCGCGGCAACCGCGCGCCGGCGGCCGCCACCCATGCCCAGCAGCGCAACCAGCAGCGCAATGGCGGCGGCCCGCGCCGCGACGCCAACCGCTGATATCCACGGATAACGCGCAGGATGGAACGGCAGCCACGGCTGCCGTTCCCGTCCCGGGACCCGCAACGGGCCCAGCCCGTGGCATTGCCCGCCCGCCCGGCCACGAACGACAATCCACGCCATGGAAATCTTCAAGGTCTTCACCCTCGAGGCGGCGCACCGCCTGCCCAACGTGCCCGAGGGCCACAAATGCGCGCGCCTGCACGGGCACTCGTTCCGGGTGGAACTGCACGTGGAAGGGCCGGTCGACCCGCAGGCCGGCTGGGTGATGGACTTCGCCGACCTCAAGGCGGCGTTCAAGCCGCTGTACGAGCAGCTGGACCACCACTACCTCAACGAGATCCCAGGCCTGGAAAACCCGACCAGCGAGAACCTGGCCGCCTGGATCTGGGCCCGGCTCAAGCCCTCGGTGCCGCTGCTGAGCGAGGTCGTGGTCCACGAGACCTGCACCTCCGGTTGCCGCTACCGCGGCTGAGCCGGCGACCTGCCGGGCCGCCCCTGCCCTCCTCCCGCGCCGCCGGCCCGTGCCGGCGGCGTTTTCGTGCGCGCCTTCACAAAGCAGAACAACGGTTGCGGGCGATGTTGCATCGCACAAAAGGACGGGGTATGCTGCATCGCACCATAGAGGTGATCCGTACTGGAGCCAGCCATGTCCTACCAGTTCAACGAGCAGCTCAGCGCCTATACCCACCAGTTTGCGGCCGTGGCCGCGCGGGTGAACCGCCTGGCCCTCGAGAACGCCGAGTCGCTGTTCGGCGTGCAGCTGCGCACCCTGGAGAAGAACGTCGAGGCGACCACCAGCTACCTGGGCGAACTCGCCGAGGCGCGCGACCTGGATGCTTACCGCACCCTGCTGCCGAAGGGCCTGCAGGTGGCCCGCGACAACGCCGAGCGCGTTGCCGCCGCCGGCCAGGAAGTCATCGGCCTGACCCTCAAGACCGGCGAGGCGCTGGGCGAACTGGCCAAGAGCCAGTTCGAGAGCGCCACCAGCCAGGTGCAGGCGACCGTCGCCAAGGCCGCGCGCAAGCGCTGAGCCATCCCGGGCCGCGGCCCGGACCACGATTCAAGTCTTTGCGCGGTTCCCTCCCCCGCGCAAACCCGGGCCCGGCAGCATCCCCTCCCGCTGCCGGGCCTTTTTTTTCCCCCGGTTGGCGCCGCCGCCCAGGGCGGCCGGCCCCGGCAACCGGGGTGCGCGAGGCATGCGCGACGTCCCAGGCCCTCGGCGGTGGGATCGCCGGCGCCATCACCGTGCGCACGCCCGGCGGGCACTTCCATGGCAACGGGAGAAGCGCGAAATTGCGCTCCCCCGACAGCGTGGAGCACGCCATGAAAGCGATCGGTACCGCACAACCCCTGCCTGTTTCCGACCCGCGCTCGCTGCTGGACCTGGAAATGCCCGATCCGGAGTACGCGGCGCACGACCTGCTGGTCGAAGTGCAGGCGATCTCGGTCAACCCGGTGGACGTGAAGGTGCGTCTCTCGGCGCGGCCCGAGCCGGGCGAGCACCGCATCCTGGGCTGGGATGCCGTGGGCCGGGTGCGCGCGGTGGGCAGCCAGGTGCAGGGATTCCAGCCCGGCGACCGCGTGTTCTACGCCGGCCAGATCGACCGTCCCGGCAGCAATGCCCAGCTGCAGGCGGTGGACGCGCGGATCGCCGCGCATGCGCCGCAGACCCTGGGCGACGAGGACGCCGCGGCGCTGCCGCTGACCTCGCTGACCGCCTGGGAAACCCTGTTCGACCGCCTGCGCGTGGACGACCCGGTGCCGGGCGCGGCCAATGCCCTGCTGGTGATCGGCGGCGCCGGCGGCGTCGGCTCGATCACCGTGCAGCTGGCGCGGGCCCTGACCGGGCTGACCGTGATCGCCACCGCCTCGCGCCCGGAAACGGTGGAGTGGGTGAAGAAGATGGGCGCCCACCACGTGCTCGACCACCGCCAGCCGCTGGCGCCGCAGGTCGCGGCGCTGGGCATCGGCGCGCCGGCGTTCGTGTTCTCCACCACCCATACCGACCGCTACCTGGCCGATGTCGTGGAGCTGATCGCGCCACAGGGCCGGATCGCGCTGATCGACGACCCGGCCGCGCTGGACGTGATGCCGCTCAAGCGCAAGAGCCTGTCGCTGCACTGGGAGCTGATGTTCACCCGCCCGCTGTTCGGCACCGCCGACCTGCAGCGCCAGCAGGAGATCCTGCGCGAGGTGGCGCGCCTGGCGGACGCCGGGACCATCGCCACCACCCGCACCGGCTCGCTGGGCACGATCAACGCCGCCAACCTGCGCAAGGCGCACGCGCTGCTGGAGAGCGGCACGGCGATCGGCAAGACCACCCTGGCCGGCTTCGACTGATGCTGCCCCTGGCGCTGGCCCGTCGGGTTCAGCCGGCCAGCGCCAATCCTGCCGCCATGCGTTCCGGATCGGGCGCCGGCACGTACGGCAGCCGTCCCAGGCAGGGCGCGTCCAGGCGCGCGGACAGCAGCTCCAGGTTGTCCTCGCGGCAGGCCATGTCCGGATCGACCTCGCTGGCGATCCAGCCGGCCAGGCGCAGGCCGTCGGCGGCGATGGCGCGCGCGGTCAGCCGCGCATGGTTGAGGCAGCCCAGGCGCATCCCGACCACCAGCACCACCGGCGCGCGCAGCGCACGCACCAGGTCGGCCTGGTCCAGGTCGCCGGCCAACGGCGCGGCCCAGCCGCCCACGCCTTCGACCACGACCACGTCGGCCTGCGCGCGCAGGCGGGCGAAGGCCTCCAGCAGCGGTGGCAGCGCGACCTCGATGCCCGCGGCGCGCGCGGCCAGTTCCGGCGCCAGCGGTTGCGGCAACGCGAACGGGTTGAGGTCGGCGTAGGCCGGGCGCGGCGCGCTGGCCGCCTGCAGCGCCAGCGCATCCTCGTTGCGCCAGGCGCCATCCACCAGCGCGCAACCGCTGGCCACCGGCTTCATCCCCACCGCGCGCCGCCCGGTCCGGCGCAGCGCATGCAGCAGGCTGCAGCTGGCGACGGTCTTGCCGGCGCCGGTATCGGTGCCGGTGACGTAGAGGCGGTCGAGGCTGCGCAGGTCCATGTCCAACTCCAGGCGGCCGCACGATGCGGCCGGCGGATCATACGCGCCACGCAGCATCCCGCGATCCGGGCGATGCCCGGCCAGCGCTGCGGGTAACATGCGCGCATGTCCTTCTCCGCCATCCCGCTTACCGGCAGCAAGCCGGAACAGTACGAACAGCTCCTGGCCCAGGTGCGCGGCCTGCTGCACGGCGAGCGCGACCGCGTCGCCAACGCCGCCAACCTGTCCTCGCTGGTCTACCACGCCCTGCCCGCGCTCAACTGGGTCGGCTTCTACTTCTACGACGGCAAGGAACTTGTCGTGGGTCCGTTCCAGGGCCTGCCGGCCTGCGTGCGCATCCCGCTGGACAAGGGCGTGTGCGGCGCGGCCGCGCGTACCCGCCAGACCCAGCGCGTGGCCGACGTGCACGCCTTCCCCGGGCATATCGCCTGCGATTCGGCCTCGCGCTCGGAGCTGGTGGTGCCGCTGGTGGGCGGCGACACCCTGCTCGGCGTGTTCGACCTGGACAGCCCGGAGCCCGACCGCTTCGACGCCGAGGACCAGGCCGGCCTGGAAGCCATCGCCGCCGCGTTCGTGCAGTCGCTACGCTGACCGCACGGTCCGCGGGCATGGCTGCACGGCCTGCCCGCCACCCCGCTCCATTGCCCCCCCCCGCCGATAGGCATAGACTGCGCCCACTTTCGGGTGACCGCGGCATGGGCCGCGGTTGAAACGGGAAGCCGGTGACTCCGCCGCGGCCGCAGGGCCGCGCGGACATTCCGGCGCTGCCCCCGCAACGGTAAGCAGGACAAGTCCGGGCAACACCGCCACTGTGCCCCGCGCATGGGAAGGCGCCCGGATGGAGCAGGCCATGCGCCTGTTCGCCCGCGAGCCCGGAGACCGGCCCGGAAGACGACTGGTTGCGATGCGGAGGGCATTGCGGGCGGCAGCCGCGTGCGGTCGCACGCGCCTGGCGTTTGCCTCTCTCCCTCGCAGCCCCACGCCACCGGTCGCGCGGGCGTGCGCGACAGCAGGAGAGATGCATGAAGCCGTTCCCGTTCCGTCCCCTATGCCTTGCCGTGGCCGCGGCCCTGGCGCCGGCCAGCGCCTGCGCGCTGGAGGCCGCCACCGACCTGGACGAGGTCGTGGTCACCGCCACCCGCACCGTCCAGTCCGTGCACGAGAGCCTGGTTCCGGTGCAGGTGATCGACCGCGCCACCATCGAGCGCAGCCAGGCCGGCTCGCTGCAGGACCTGCTGCGCGGCCGCGCCGGCGTCAACCTGTCCAACCAGGGCGGGCACGGCAAGGTCAGCGCGCTGATGCTGCGCGGCACCGAGTCCGACCACGTGCTGATGCTGGTGGACGGCATGCGCATCGGCGCGGCCAGCAACGGCATGCCGGCGCTGCAGGACATCCCGCTGGACCAGGTGGAGCGGATCGAGATCGTGCGCGGACCGCGCTCGAGCCTGTACGGCCCGGAGGCGATCGGCGGCGTGATCCAGGTGTTCACCCGCGGCGCCGGCAAGGGCCTGCGCCAGGACCTGCGCCTGGGGGTGGGCAGCCACGCCCTGCGCGAGGCCAATGCCGGCCTGTCCTGGCGCGGCGAGCGCGGCTGGGTCTCCGCCCGCGCCGGCCACCGCGAGGAAGACGGCTTCGACGCCTGCCGCGGCACCGCCGCCGGCTGGGGCGCCGGCTGCTATGTCGACGAGCCGGACCGCGACGGCCACCGCAACAACTCGCTCAACCTGCGCGCCGGGACCAAGCTTGGCGAGGACGTGGAGCTGCAGGCGCACCTGCTGGATTCGGACAGCCGCAACGAGTACGACGGCGGCCCGTACAGCGGCAACGAGGCCGACAACCTGCAGCAGGTGGCCGGCGCGCGCCTGGACTGGCGCCTGGGCGAGCGCGTCTCGCTGCAGGCCCAGGCCGGCCGCACCCGCGACGACGCCGAGGGCTATTACCGCCAGGACGGCGCGCGCCGCCTGGTCAACAGCTACCGTACCCGCCGCGACCTGGCCTCGCTGCAGCTGGACGCCGGCTTCGGCGCGGGGCAGCTGTTCAGCGCCGGACTGGACTGGCAGGACGACCGCGTTTCCAGCAGCGCCGGCTTCGAGCGCGGCCGCCGCGACAACCTCGGCGCCTTCGTCGAGTACCAGGGCCGCTTCGGCGCGCATTCGCTGCAGGCCAGCGCGCGCAACGACGACAACGCCCAGTTCGGCAACCACGCCACCGGCAGCCTCGGCTACGGCTTCGACCTGGACGGGACCTGGCGCCTGGCCGCCAGCGCCGGAACCGGCTTCAAGGCGCCGACCTTCAACGACCTGTACTACCCCGGCTTCAGCAATCCGCTGCTGGAACCGGAGGAGTCGCGCAGCGTGAACCTTGGCGTGCACGGCCAGGGCGAAGGCTGGAGCCTGGGCGTGGACGTGTTCCAGACCCGGATCGACGAACTGATCGGCTATGACACCGGCTTCAACCTGGTGAACATCGACCGCGCCCGCATCCGCGGCGCCGAGCTGACCGCGGCCACCGCGCTGGCCGGCTTCGACCTGGCGCTGGAACTGAGCTGGCTGGATCCGCGCAACGACAGCGACGGCCTCAACGACGGCAACTGGCTGCCGCGGCGCGCGCGCCGCAGCGGTCGGATCGACCTGGACCGCCGCTTCGGCGCGTTCGCCGCCGGCCTGACCGTCAGCGGCGCCGGCCGGCGCTACGACGACGTGGCCAATACCACCCGCCTGGGGGGCTACGGCCTGCTCGACCTGCGCCTGGAATGGACCCTGTCCCCGGCCTGGACCGTGCAGGCCAAGGCCAGCAACGTGTTCGACCGCCAGTACGAGACCGTGGCCTGGTACAACCAGCCCGGCCGCGAGTACGCGCTGGCGCTGCAGTACCGCACGCCCTGAGCGCGCGCCGGTGGTGCGGGCGGCGCCGTCCGTCCGCGCCGCGCCCCGCGGATCAGGGCGCCGCGGCCGCCGCCGGCTTGTCCCTGGCCTCGGCCATGAACGCGCGCACCTCGCGCTGCAGGGTCGTCAGCGGCACCGCGCCCAGGCCGAGGATGCGGTCGTGGAAGGCCTTCTGGTCGAAGCGCGCGCCCAGCTCGCGTTCGGCCTCGCGGCGCAGGTCGAGGATGGTGCGGTAGCCGACGTAGTAGGACAGCGCCTGCCCCGGCCACGAGATGTAGCGGTCGACCTCGTTGACGATGTCGATGTGCGCCAGCGCGGTGTGGCTGGCAAGGTAGTCGATCGCCTGCTGCCGGCTCCAGCCGTACTCGTGCAGGCCGGTGTCGATCACCAGGCGCGCGGCGCGCCACATCTCGAAAGTCAGGCGGCCGAACTCCTCGTACGGGGTCTCGTAGATCCCCATCTGGGTGCCGAGCCATTCGGTGTACAGGCCCCAGCCCTCGCCGTAGCCGGAGAAGTACACCTGCTGGCGGAACTCGGGGCGCGCCGGCGCCTCCAGCGCCAGCGCGGCCTGCAGGCTGTGGCCGGGGGCGCACTCGTGCAGCACCAGCGCCGGCAGGTTGTACAGCGGCCGCGACGGCAGGTCCCAGGTATTGAACAGGCACGACTCCAGGCCGCCGCGGCCGGAGGTGTAGTTGGGCGCGATGTCGTCCGGCACCGGGCGGATGGTGAAGCGGTAGCGCGGCAGGGTGCCGATCACGTGGTTGAGCTCGCCGTCGATGCGCTTGGCGTGGTACGAGGCCGCCGCCAGCAGCTCGCGCGGGGTCCTGGCGTAGAACCGCGGATCGGTGCGCAGGAACTGCAGGAACTCGGCGAAGCTGCCCTGGAAGCCTGCGCGCGCCATCACCTGGCGCATTTCCGCCGAGATCCGCTCGACCTCGGCCAGGCCCAGCTGGTGGACCTGCTCCGGGGTCATGTCCAAGGTCACGTATTCGCGGATCTGGCTGCGGTAGAACTCCGCGCCGCCGGGCAGGTCGCGCGCCGAGACCGTGGTACGGGTGCGCGGCAGGTACTGGTTGCGGAAGTAGTCCAGCAGCCCGGCGTAGGCCGGCACCACCTGTTCCAGCACCACCTTGCGGCCTTCCTCGCGCAGGGCGCGGCGCACCTCCTCCGGGACCGAGGCGGGGATCGCGTCGAACACGTCCAGCGCCGGGTTGCCGGCGCCGGTGCGGGTGTACGGCTCGATGGTGCGGTCGCGCCCGTCCAGCGAGGCGCGCGGCACGCTCCAGCCGCGCGCCAGGCCGGCCTCCATGTTGGCGCGCTGGTCGGCGAAGTAGCGCGGCACGTCGCGCAGGCGCTGGATGAAGCGGCGCCACTCGGCCTCGCTGCGGTACGGCGCCCAGGGCACGATCTCGGCCCAGAAGAAGCTGTCGCTGTTGAACGGCGCCTCCCAGGTGCGCCAGCGGGCGTTGTTGAGGTCGGCCTCCACCATCGCCCGGAACACCTCGGCGTTGATCCGCTCCTCCGGCGGCAGCGCCGCGGCCGGGATCGCGTCGAGCCTGCGCAGCACCTGCTCCCAGTAGGCCACGCGCCGCTCCCAGTCGCGCGGGGCGACCGCGGGCAGGCGGCTGCCCGGCTGCCAGCGACCCTCGACGTACTCGTAGCCGTACTCGCGCTGGCGCCATTCCCACTCGGCCGTGTACAGCTCGCGCAGGGCCTGCGCGGCGGCGCTGGCTTCGGCGGCCGGGCGGTTGGCAGCGGCGGCCGGGCTGGCGGCGGCCAGGCCCGGGGCCAGCAGCAGGGACAGGGCGAGGACGGAGGCGCGGGACAGCTGGGACATGAAGGCTCCGGATTGGCGGCTGGGCGGCGCCGTCCACGGCCGATGTTCGCGCAAGGCCGCGGCGACGCCGATCGCGCCGGCAGGCGCGGATGGCGGATGGTAGCCGGCGGTCCGCACCCCCGCCCCTGCCAAAGGGGCTAGCGCGCCGGCGCGTCCGCGGGCACGGCCAGCTCGCCGAACAGGTCGCCCTGCGGCGCCACTTCCTCGGCGTCGCGGAAGCCGGACAGGCCCACGCCTACCAGCCGGTAGCGGGTGTCGGCCGGCAGCGCCACCCGCGCGCGCAGGGCGCAGGCCAGCTCGCCCAGTTCGGCGGCCGAGGCCGGCGGCCGCTCCAGGGTCAGGCTGCGGGTAAGGATGCGGAACTGCGCGGTCTTGAGCTTGAGCACCACGGTGTGCCCGGCGCGGCCGGCGCGGCGGGAGGCGTTCCAGGTCTTTTCCGCCAGCTGCCGGATCGCCGGCTCCAGCGCTTCCAGCGGCAGGTCCTGGGCGAAGGTGTCCTCGGAGGAAACCGAGCGCACCGGCTGCTCCGGTTCCACCGGGCGCTCGTCGATGCCGCGCCCGCGCCGGTACAGGGCCGCGCCGAAGCTGCCGAAGCGCCGCTGCAGTTCCTCCAGCGGGCGCTGGCGCAGGTCGCCGACGGTGGCGATGCCCAACTGCGCCAGCTTGCCCTGCATCACCCTGCCCACCCCGGGGATGCGTTCCACCGGCAGCGGGGTCAGGAACCGCTCCACGTGCTGCGGGCGGATCACGAACAGGCCGTCGGGCTTGTTCCAGTCCGAGGCGATCTTGGCCAGGAACTTGTTCGGCGCCACCCCGGCCGAGGCGGTCAGCCCGGTCTCGGCGCGGATCCTGGCGCGGATCGCCTCGGCCACCGCGGTGGCGCTGGGCAGGCCGGTCTTGTTCACGGTCACGTCCAGGTAGGCCTCGTCCAGCGACAACGGCTCCACCAGGTCGGTGTGCTCGAGCATGATCTGCCGCACCTGGCGGGAGACCGCGCGGTAGCGCGGGAAGTCCGGCGGCACGAACACCGCGTCCGGGCACAGGCGCTCGGCGCGCAGTGCCGGCATGGCCGATCGCACCCCGAACCTGCGCGCCTCGTAGGAGGCCGCGCACACCACCGAGCGCGCCCCGCGCCAGGCCACCACCACCGGGCGGCCGCGCAGGGAGGGATCGTCGCGCTGCTCGACCGACGCGTAGAACGCGTCCATGTCCACGTGGATGATCTTGCGCTGGGCGGGAACGGGCGGGGACTGCATCGCCCGCCATTGTGGACCGCCGCGGCGCACCCGGCGCGACCCGGCGCCCGCGGCCCGCCAGGCAGACCGCCGCGCGCGGATGGATGGGCCGGCGGCGGGTGGTCGCCGGGCGCGCCGGCGTCAAACATTTGATTGAAACGCCGCCCTCGGGCACGCTTTTAGTGCTTTCTCCACCGGATTCCGCATGAACCGCGCTTCTTCGTTCACCCGCGAGCAGCTGGAAGCCAGCGCCCGTGGTGAGCTGTTCGCCACCGGCGACGCCCGCCTGCCCGCCGACCCGATGCTGATGTTCGACCGCATCGTCGAGATCAACGAGGACGGCGGCAAGTACGGCAAGGGCTTCATCCGCGCCGAGCTCGACATCCGCCCGGACCTCTGGTTCTTCCAGTGCCATTTCATCGGCGATCCGGTGATGCCCGGCTGCCTGGGCCTTGACGCCATGTGGCAGCTGGTCGGCTTCTACCTGACCTGGCTGGGCGCCCCGGGCCGCGGCCGCGCCCTGGGCTGCGGCGAGGTCAAGTTCTTCGGCCAGGTGCTGCCGACCGCCAGGCTGGTCACCTACGAGATCGACATCAGCCGCGTGATCAACCGCAAGCTGGTGATGGCCCAGGCCGATGCGCGCATGCTGGTGGACGGTCGCGAGATCTACACCGCCAAGGACCTGCGCGTGGGCCTGTTCACCTCGACGGAGGATTTCTGACCATGCGTCGCGTCGCCATTACCGGCATGGGCATCGCTTCCTGCCTGGGCAACGACCTGGACACCGTCTCGGCCGCGCTGCGCGAAGGACGCGCCGGAATCCGCCACCTGCCCGACGCCGCCGAGCACGGCCTGCGCAGCCAGGTCGGCGGTGCGGTGGACCTGGACCTGGACGCGGTGATCGACCGCAAGCTCAAGCGCTTCATGAGCGACGCGGCGGCCTACAGCTACGTCTCCCTGCGCGACGCCATCGCCGACGCCGGCCTGGACGAGGCCACGGTCAGCCACCCGCGCACTGGCCTGGTCGCCGGCTCCGGCGGCGGCTCCAGCCGCTGGCAGGTGGAGACCGCCGACCTGCTGCGCGAGAAGGGCGTGCGCAAGGTCGGCCCGTACATGGTCCCGCGCACGATGTGCTCGACCGTGTCGGCCAACCTGGCCACCGCGTTCAAGATCAAGGGCGTCAGCTATTCGATCAGCGCCGCCTGCGCGACCTCGGCCCACTGCATCGGCGCGGCCGCGGACCTGATCCGCCACGGCGCGCAGGACGTGGTGTTCGCCGGCGGCGGCGAGGACCTGGACTGGACCATGAGCGTGATGTTCGACGCCATGGGCGCGCTGTCGTCCTCGTACAACGAGACCCCGGAGAAGGCCTCGCGCCCGTACGATGCCGGCCGCGACGGCTTCGTCATCGCCGGCGGCGGCGGCATGCTGGTACTGGAGGACTGGGACCACGCAGTGGCCCGCGGCGCGCGCATCCACGCCGAGCTGGTGGGCTACGGCGTGACCTCCGACGGCGCCGACATGGTGGCCCCGTCCGGCGAAGGCGCGGTGCGTTGCATGCGCATGGCGCTGGAAGGCCTGGGCGGGCGCAAGATCGACTACCTCAACACCCACGGCACCTCGACCCCGCTGGGCGACATCGTCGAGCTCAACGCGGTGCGCGAGGTGTTCGGCGAGGACATGCCGCCGATCTCCTCGACCAAGGCGCTGTCCGGCCACTCGCTCGGTGCGGCCAGCGTGCACGAGGCGATCTACAGCCTGCTGATGATGCGCGACGGCTTCATCGCCGGCTCGGCCAACATCGAGACCCTGGACCCGAAGGCCGAGGGCTTGCCGATCGCGCGCGAGAGTCGCGATGCGCAGCTGGACGTGGTGATGTCCAACAGCTTCGGCTTCGGCGGTACCAACGCCACCCTGGTGTTCGCGCGGGTGTAAGTGACGCGCTGACGAACACAAAAAAGCCCGGCTTTCGCCGGGCTTTTTTGTGTTCGTGATTCGGGATTCGTGATTGGTGGGACAGGGTCGCCGCCCGATTGGGCGGCCAGGCAAGGGACCGGCACCAACCCAGTGCGGAGGCGGCCTCCGGCCTTGCCGGGCCACGCGCAAAAGCCAAGCGAAGCCACACACCAAAACGTGCCCGAAGCCCGCCCTCACACCCGTCCCCTCTCCCGTCCGGAAAGAGGGAGAGGAGCTCTCACGCCGCCATGCCGTTGTGGCGCAACAGGGCGTCGATGCTCGGCTCGCGGCCGCGGAAGGCCTTGAAGTTCTCCAGCGCGCTGCGGCTGCCGCCGCGGGAGAGGATCTCGCGCAGGAAGCGCGCGCCGGTCTCGGCAAGCTGGCCAGGCGCTTCCTCGAACGCGGCATAGGCGTCGGCGCTGAGCACCTCGGCCCACTTGTAGCTGTAGTACCCGGCCGCGTAACCACCGGCGAAGATGTGGCTGAACTGGTGCGGGAAGCGGTGCCAGGCCGGGGCGCGGTTGACCGCGACCTCGTCGCGGATCCGCTCCAGCAGCTGCAGCACGCTGTCCTGCGCCGGATCGAAGCGGCTGTGCAGCTCCATGTCGAACAGGCCGAACTCCAGCTGGCGCACGGTGAACATGCCGGCCTGGAAGTTCTTCGCCGCCAGCATCCGCTCGAACAGCGCGCGCGGCAGCGGCGCGCCACTGTCCACGTGCGCGGTCATCGCCTGCACCCGCTCCCACTCCCAGCAGAAGTTCTCCATGAACTGGCTGGGCAGCTCCACCGCGTCCCATTCCACGCCATTGATGCCGGCCACCGGCAACTCGCCGATCGCGGTCAGCAGCTGGTGCAGGCCATGGCCCATCTCGTGGAACAGGGTGGTGACCTCGTTGAAGCCCAGGGTGGCCGGCTTGCCGTCCACGCCCTTGCCGAAGTTGCACACCAGGTACACCAGCGGCGTCTGCACGCCGTCGGCGCGCATGCGGCGGTTGCGGCAGTCGTCCATCCACGCGCCGCCGCGCTTGCCCTCGCGCGCGTACGGATCAAGGTAGAACTGGCCGAGCAGGCGGCCGTGCGCGTCCTCCACCCGGTAGAAGCGCACGTCCTCGTGCCACACCGGCGCGCTGTCCGGCTTCACCTTCACCCCGTACAGCGACTCGATCACGGCGAACAGGCCGCCCAGCACCTTCGGCTCGGTGAAGTACTGCTTCACCTCCTGCTCGGAGTAACTGTAGCGGGCCTGCTTGAGCTTCTCGCTGGCCCAGGCGATGTCCCAGGGCTGCAGCTCATCCAGGCCCAGCTCGTCGCGGGCGAAGGCCTCCAGCTCGGCGCGGTCGCGGCGCGCGTACGGCAGCGCGCGCGCGGCCAGGTCGCGCAGGAAGGCCAGCACCTCGTCCGGGCTCTGCGCCATCTTGGTCGCCAGGGAATACTCGGCGTAGCTGGAAAAGCCCAGCAGGGCCGCCAGCTCGCCGCGCAGGGCGACGATCCGGTCGATGTTGCCGCTGTTGTCCCACTCGGCCGGGCCGGCCTCGGAGGCACGCAGGCCGTGGGCGCGGTACAGCGCCTCGCGCAGGCCGCGGTCCTCGGCGTAGGTCTGCACCGGCAGGTAGCACGGCATCTGCAGGGTCAGCTTCCAGCCTGGCTTGCCGTCCTTCTCCGCGGCGGCGCGCGCGGCGGCGACCACCTCGGCCGGCAGCCCGGCCAGGCGCGACTCGTCCTCCACGTACAGGGCGAAGGCGTCGGTGGCATCCAGCACGTTCTGCGCGAACTTCGCCGACAGCGCGGCCAGTTCCTCCTGGATGGCGGCAAAGCGCTGCTTGGCCGCCTCGTCCAGCTCGGCGCCCCCCAGGCGGAAGTCACGCAGCGCGTTCTCCACCACCTTGCGCCGCACCGGGTCGTAGCCGGCGTACTCGGGCGAGGCGGCCAGGGTCTTGTACTGCGAGTACAGCGCCAGGTTCTGGCCCAGCGCCGCGCCAAAGCGGGTCACCTTGGGCAGGTTGGCGTTGTAGGCCTCGCGCAGCTCCGGCGTGTCCACCACCGCCTGCAGGTGCTGGACCGGCCCCCAGCCCCGCCACAGGCGCTCGGTGGCGTCCTCCAGCGGGGCGACGAAGCCGTCCCAGGTCACCGGGCTGACGGTCTCGGCGTGCTTCACCGCGGCCTCGGCCTGCGCCAGCAGGGCATCGATGGCCGGGCCGATGTGCCCGGGCCGGATCTGGTCGAAGCGGGGCAGGCCGGAGAAGTCGAGCAGCGGATTGTCCATGGGACCTCGGGGGGCGATGCGGCGGCGCCGCGCATGTCATGACAGATGGCCCCGGCGGCGCGGAATTCAACCCGCGCCGGGGCGGTTCACAGCTCGCCGCAGGCCTCCAGCGGCAGCGGTTCCCCGGCCACCGCGGCGGCGATGGCGCGGTCCGCCTGCTCCACCTCGATGCCGTGGCGGCGGTACCAGTCCGGGTTGTAGTAGCTGTGCGCGTAGCGGTCGCCGCTGTCGCACAGGATGGTGACGATCGAGCCGCCCTGCCCCGCCTCGTGCATCGCCTGGGCCGCGCGCAGCACGCCGACGAAGTTGGTGCCGGTGGAGCCGCCGACGCGGCGCCCCAGCACCGCGCTGACGTGGCGCATGGCCGCCAGGCTCAGGGCGTCGGGCACCTTGACCATCGCGTCCACGCAGGAGGGGATGAAGCTGGCCTCCACCCGCGGCCGGCCGATGCCCTCGATGCGCGAGCCGCGCGGCAGCGACAGGCCCGGGTCGCCGCGGCCCTCGCGCGCGCCGCGGTAGTAGTCGAAGAACACCGAGTCCTCCGGGTCGGCGCACAGCACCCGGGTGGCGTGGCGGCGGTAGCGCACGTAGCGGCCGAGGGTGGCACTGGTGCCGCCGGTGCCCGGGCCGCACACGATCCAGGCCGGCACCGGGTGCGGCTCCTGCGCCATCTGCTTGAAGATGGCCTCGGCGATGTTGTTGTTCGCGCGCCAGTCGGTGGCCCGCTCGGCGTAGGTGAACTGGTCCATGAAGTGCCCGCCGGTCTCGCGCGCGACCCGCTCGGACTCGGCATTGAGCGAGCAGGCGCTCTCGACCAGGTGGCAGCGGCCGCCCTGGAACTCGATCGCGGCGATCTTCTCCGGCGAGGTCGAGGCCGGGATCACGGCGATGAACGGCAGGCCCAGCAGGCGGGCGAAATAGGCCTCCGACACCGCGGTCGAACCGCTGGAGGCCTCCACCACGGTGCTGCCCTCGTGCAGCCAGCCGTTGGCCAGCGCGTACAGGAACAGCGAGCGCGCCAGACGGTGCTTGAGGCTGCCGGTCGGGTGGCTGGATTCGTCCTTGAGGTAGACGTCGATGCCCGGGTAGCCGGGCAGCGGCATCGGGATCAGGTGGGTATCGGCCGAACGGTTGAAGTCGGCCTCGATCTTGCGGATGGCGGCGGCCACCCACTCGCGCTGCGACATGGCGGTGCACGGGAACGGAAAGACCCGATTATCCCCCTCGGCCCCGGGGACCGGACCCGGGCCGGGCCGCCGCGCGGCGCCCCGCCAGCGCGTTCAGTGGCGGGTCTGCCCCGCCGGTGCCGGCCAGGCGTGCCGGAACTGCGGCTCGCCACGCAGGCCGCGCAACACCTGCACCAGTTCGCGGTAGCCCTCGGCCAACTGGCCGAACAGGGCGGCATAGGCAGCGCGGCTGGCCTCGGCCACCCCGCGGTAGGCGCCGCGGCCCAGTTCCACGAAGTAGTCCACGCTCACCCGACGGCGCGCGGCCAGGCCCGGGAACAGCCCGGCCACCAGCAGGCAGCGGTCGCCCACGTCGCGCAGGGCATCGGCGCGCAGCCGCCCCACCTGCTCCTGGGCGCGGAACCAGTCCAAGGCATGGGTGTGCGCCAGCAGCTGCGCGTCGCCCTGGTAGCGCAGCAACACGAACACCAGGTAGGCCTCGCGCGATTCGTCCAGCGGGTGGCCGGCGCGCCCGGCTGCTTCCCGCACCAGCGCCTGCCACAGCTCGGCCGGCGCGCCCTGCTTCATCTCGAACATGTCTTCCTCCTGCCATGAAGACAGGTTCGAGACTAGTACGGTCCGGCGCGCCGTGCTGGCAGCCGCCGGGGACGAGTGCCAGCCAGGCAGGCGTTCCGTCCAGGGACGTGTCAGGCCGTGGCGCCGGTCTCCCGCGCCAGCCGCTCCAGTTCCTCGGCCAGCAGTTCCGGGTGCAGGTCGAACTGGTCGGACAGCAGCAGCTCGCGCGCCGCCTCCTTCACCTCCACCCGCTCGGCCTGCAGCAGGTCGCCGTCGCGGAACAGCTCGATATAGCTGTCCAGCACACCGGACAGGGTGCCCTGGGCGGTATCCGGCGCCGCCAGCACCAGCTGCAGCCCCAGCGAGCGCAGGTAGTTGGTGGTGGCGCGCGCGTTCTGGGCGTCGATCTTGTCGCCGAACTCATCCAGCAGGATCACGCCCATGCCGCCCGGGTGCGCCTCGCTCTTGCCGTAGGCCGCGGCCAGTGCGGCGCCGGCGATCACGTACAGCGGCGCGCGGTGCTCGCCGCCGGAGCCCGAGCGCATGCGCTCGCTGAGGGTGCCGACCACGCGGTCGTCCTGGCGGATCTCCACGCCGAAGTGGAAGAAGCGGCGGTAGTCGTCCAGCGGCGAGGCAGCCAGCTTCGCGCTGGCGCTGTCCTCGATCAGCTGGCGGAACGCCTCCGGCACCTCGCCGGCAGTGCCGAACAGGGTGTCCTCGGCGCCGACGTCAGCCACCTTCTGGATGAAGCGGTGCAGGTCCCTGTACTCGGCCACCACCTCGTAGTGGAAGCGGTAGCGCTCGTTGTTGGAGAACGCCGGGCTGTTGCGCAAGGTGCGGTTGAGCGCGTCGATCTGCGCCTTCAACCGCACGAAGTTGTCGTGCAGGGTGTTGGCGACGTTGGAGCGGAAGGTCTCCACCGCGGTCTCGTAGGCGCGCTCGGCCTCGGCGCGGTAGTTGACCAGCTCGGTCTCGCGCAGCTGCACCAGCTCGCGCTGCATCAGCGCGCGCGCCGGCTTCCAGGCGTCGGCGGCGAAGTCCAGGTCCAGGCCGTGGGCGCCGGCATAGCGCTGCAGCTGGCTCCAGGCCTCCGGCAGCAGCGCGGCCAGCTGGCGATCGTTGTCCTGGGCACGCCGCTCGCACAGGTTGCGCGCCTCCTCCAGGCCGGTGCCCTTGGCCTCCAGCTCCTCGCGCAGCTGTTCGACCCGGTTGGGATCGACGTGCGGGTCGCGGAAGGCCTCCACCGCGTTGCGGGCGACGATCTCCTCCTGCGCCTGCAGCGCGCGCAGCAGCGCCTGGCGGCGCTCCAGCTCGCCCTGGGCCAGGGCCTCGGCGCGCACCAGGGCCTCGATGGTGGCCTCGGCCTTCTGCACCTGCGCCTTCAGCGCGGTGGCGCGCTCGCCCAGGCGCAGCAGGTCCGGGTCGACCGCCTCGGCCTGGCTGCGCTCCAGCGCCTGGTAGCGCGCCAGCACCTGGCGGTACTGCAGCAGCAGCTCGTGCAGGCCGCGGGCCACGTCCTCGCCCTCCAGCCGCGCCAGCTTCTGGCGCAGGCCCTCGGCCCGGCGCGCCTCCGGCTCGCACTGGCGCAGCTCGCGCTCGGCGTTCTCCAGCTCGGCGCGCAGCAGGCGCAGGCGCTCGCCGTCCTGGGCCACGCCGATCTTCAGCTCGCCGCTGGACGGCAGGCGCCGGCGCTCGATGCCGCCGCCCTTGGCCACCAGGCCGTCGCGGGTCAGGCCCTGGCGGCTGCGCACCACCTCCGCCTCGGTCTCCACGCAGCGCAGGTCGCCGAGCTGGCGGCGCAGGTAGGCCACCGCGTCGGCGTCCTCGCCCTCGACCAGGGCGGCGACGCTGTCCTCGGCCAGGCGGTCCTGGCGGTGGGCGCGGGCCTGGCTGGGCAGGGCCAGCTTGACCCCGTACACCGCGCGCGCGCCCTGCAGCGAGCGGTACACCCGCACCGCGTCCTCCTCCTGCCCGGCCGGAACCAGCAGGGCCTCGACATGGCTGCGCAGGTAGGCCTCGATCGCCGGCTGCCAGCGCTTGTCGGTCACCCGCACCAGGTCGCATACCGGGCGCGCCTCGATCCCGGCCTCGCGCAGGTGGTTGAGCAGGCGCATGACCTCGTCGCGCAGGTTGGCCTGGCCGGCGTCCACGCGCTGCTGGTTGCCGCGCAGGGCGTCGCGACGCGCGCGCGCCAGCTGCCAGGCCTCGTGCGACTGCCGTGCCCAGGCGGCGACCGTGGCCTGCACCGGGGCGGCCGCGGCCAGGGCCTGCTTCAGGCGCGCATGGAACGCATCCGGCGCCGGGCCCTCGCCGTCGCCATCCGGCGTTGCGGCCACCTCGGCATGCAGCGCGTCCAGCGGCGCCAGCGCCGTCGCCAGGCCGGCCTCGTCCACGCCCGGCAGGCGCAGCGCGGCGACTTCCCGCAGCGGCTCGCGC
>NZ_ALIP01000104.1:0-39037 GCF_000283075.1 Pseudoxanthomonas sp. GW2 | reverse complement strand
CAGGGCGAGGGCCGCGGCATGCTCCGGCGCGGAGGTGGTGGCCGGGACGCTGGCGCAACCGGCGGCCAGCAGCGCGGCCAGGCCGGTGGCGAGCAGGCGCGGGCGGAAGGACGGGGACTTCGACGTCGCGGGAATCGGCATATCCATCCGTTGGGCCGGAGGCGGTTCGGAAAGGGCTTAGGATTCTACCTTTCCCCCGCTGCCCGGACCCGTGATGCCCGCCGCCACCCTGCATGTCGTCGCCACACCCATCGGCAACCTCGGCGATCTTTCGCCGCGGGCGCAGCAGGTGCTGCGCGAGGTGGCGGCGATCTGCGCCGAGGACACCCGCCGCAGCGGCCAGCTGCTGGCGCACTTCGGCATTTCCACGCCGCTGGTCGCGCTGCACGAGCACAACGAGCAGCAGATGGCCGAGCGCCTGGTGGCGCGGCTGCTGGCCGGCGAGTCGCTGGCCCTGGTCAGCGATGCCGGCACGCCGCTGGTCAGCGATCCGGGCTTCCGCCTGGTGCGCGCCGCGCGCGCGGGGCCGGGGTGAAGGTCAGTCCGGTGCCAGGGCCCTCGGCGCTGATTGCCGCGCTGAGCGTGGCCGGGCTGCCCAGCGACCGCTTCGCCTTCGAGGGCTTCCTGCCGGCCAAGGCCAGCGCCCGCCGCGAGCGCCTGGCGGCGCTGGCCGGGGAGCCGCGCACCCTGGTGTTCTACGAGTCCTCGCACCGGATCGAGGAGTCGCTGGCCGACCTGCGCCAGGCTTTCGGCGAGGAGCGTCCGGCGGTGCTGGCGCGGGAACTGACCAAGCTGTTCGAGACCGTGCTCGACGGCACCCTGGCCGAGCTGCACCGGCGGGTGCAGGACGATCCGGACCAGCGCAAGGGCGAGTTCGTGCTGGTGGTGCAGGGCGTGGGCGAGGATGCCGACGCCAGGCTGGCCGAAGGTCGCCGCGTCCACGCCATCCTGGCCAGGCAGCTGCCGCCATCGACCGCGGCCAAGCTGGCCGCGGAGATCACCGGCGCACCGCGCAAGGCGCTCTACGGCGCCGGCCCCGGGGAGTAAGCCGCGGCTGCGTGCAGGGCTGGAGGAGCGGCCGCAAGTCGCCGGCTCCGGGCGGAGCCGCGGCGCTCCGGAACCGGGTTACCCCGCTGCACGCCCCCCGGCCGGGTACACATATGCATGTACGCCCCTCCTTGCCACCGCTCCGTTCGCCCCAGGCCCCCTTGGTAAGGGGGCCGCCGCGGCAGCGGCGGGGGATTGGAGGTGAAGATTCGCGGGGCCCGCGCTTTGCTTCAGCAAAGCGTGGGGTATTCGTACGGCGAAGCCGTAGAATACGTCCCCGCGGAGTCGGCCAGACAGTCGCGTCATGCGCAAGCATGCCGAGGAAAGTCCGGGCTCCACAGGGCACGGTGCCAGGTAACGCCTGGGCGGCGCGAGCCGACGGAAAGTGCAACAGAGAGCAGACCGCCGATGGCCCGGAGCCCGCAAGGGCGAAGGGATCAGGCAAGGGTGAAACGGTGCGGTAAGAGCGCACCGCGAGCCTGGCAACAGGCCGGCACGGCAAACCCCACCGGGAGCAAGACCAAATAGGGAGACGATGCCGTGGCCCGCGGTGTCTCCGGGTAGGTTGCTTGAGCGTCGCGGTGACGCGGCGCCTAGAGGAATGACTGTCCACGACAGAACCCGGCTTATCGGCCGGCTCCGCCCCCATCCCGCCCCGCCTCCTGTCCGGGGGCGGGGCCATGTCTGATGCCCCCTACCTTTCCGTCCCGCGGAGCAGGCATCCCATCGCCTGGGATGCCTGCCTTGCGCAATTCGCGCAAATTGCCCGGTTTCCGCACCGGGGCGTATGCCGGCCGGCCATCAGGGCTCCACGCGGCCTTAACAGGTCCCGCAAACCGCCCAATCTCAAAATTTGAGACTAAACAGCGACTTGTGGAAACCCTTTGAACTTGTCTGTGAACATCTTCGAAAGCCATTGACGCGACAGGCGATTTCGCGCTCCACAGCCTGTTGACAACCCTGTTGGCGGTGCTAAGGTGGGCGCCAGTGGGAAAACCGGGAGTTTCGTGGTTTTCCGTGGATAGCCCCAGCAGCCGATGCGGGTAGCGAAGTGTTCCAAGGCGAGACCGCCATCACAGTGGACGACAAGGGACGGGTGGCCATTCCCACGGCCTACCGTGACCTGGTCGCGCGCGAGTGCGGCAACCGCCTGGTGATCACCTACAACCCGTTCGAGGCCGGCTCGCTCTACCTGTACCCGTACAAGGAGTGGGAGCGGGTGCGTGACGAGGTCAACAAGCTGCCCAGCACCCGTGCCGCGCACCGCCAGCTGCAGCTGAAGCTGGTCGGCGCCGCCACCCCGGTGGAGCTGGACGGCAATGGCCGCATTTCCATTCCCGCCAGCCACCGCGCGGCGGTCGGCATCGAGAAGAAGGCGGTACTGCTGGGCATGGGCGACAAGTTCGAACTGTGGAGCGAGCAGGCACACCACGCCCAGATCCAGCGGACCCTGTCCGACGAGGACCTGAGCGAGCACATGCTCGACCTGAGGTTGTGATGGCGGGGGACCGGATGCGGACTGCGCAGCCCGGCCACCCTGCGGACCCGTCGGCGCCGGCGGCACATCTGCCGGTGCTGTTCGCCGAGGTACTGGAGGGCCTGCGCGTGTTGCCCGATGGCCGCTACCTGGACGGCACCTTCGGTCGCGGCGGCCATGCGCGCGGCGTGCTGGAGCGACTCGGTCCGGGAGGCCGCCTGCTGCTGATGGACAAGGATCCCGAAGCGATCGCGGTGGCCGAGGCCGGCTTCGGTGGCGATCCGCGCGTGTCGATCCGCCGCGGCAGCTTCGCCGGCATGGCGCAGTGGGACGAGGCGCGCGAGCTGGACGGCATCCTGCTGGACCTGGGCGTGTCCTCGCCGCAGCTGGACGTGGCCGAGCGCGGCTTTTCCTTCGGCAAGGACGGCCCGCTGGACATGCGCATGGACCCCGACTCGGGCGAGAGTGCTGCCGAGTGGCTGGCGCGCGCCGACGAGCGCGAGATCGCCGAGGTCCTGTGGACCTATGGCGAGGAGAAGCAGAGCCGGCGCATCGCCCGTGCGATCGTGGCCGCGCGCGCGCAGGAGCCGATCACCCGCACCGCGCAGCTGGCGAACCTGATCGCCGGCGTGGTGCCGCGCGGCAAGGACAGGAGCCACCCGGCGACCCGCAGCTTCCAGGCCATCCGCATCCACATCAACCGCGAGCTGGCCGACCTGGAGGCCGGGCTGGACGCGGCCCTGGCCGCGCTGCGCCCGGGCGGGCGGCTGGCGGTGATCAGCTTCCACTCGCTGGAAGACCGCATGGTCAAGCAGTTCATCGCCCGCCATGCCAAGGCCCCGCCGGCCAACCGCCGGCTGCCGGAGGCGCAGGCGTTCGTGCCGGCGCTGGCCGCCCTGGGCGGCGCGATCCGCGCCGGCGAGGAAGAGCTGCAGGTGAACGTGCGCGCGCGCAGCGCGGTGCTGCGCGTGGCCGAGAAGCTGGACGGGCAGGGGAGGCGCGCGGCATGACCCGCTTCCTGGTCGCCATCCTGCTGCTGGCCACGGTCGCCACCGGCATCGCCGTGGTCTACGAGCGCTACCGCCACCGCCAGCTGTTCGTCGAGCTGACCCGGCTGGAGCGGCAGCGCGACGAGCTCAACATCGAATTCGGCCGCCTGCAGCTGGAGCAGGCGACCTGGGCCCAGGCCAACCGCATCGACCAGGTCGCGCGCGAGCGCCTGGGCATGAAGTTCCCCGAGGCCGAGGACATCGTGGTGGTGCGCCCATGAGCGAGCGCCGCCCGGTCCGCAACCGCAACCGCGCCCCGTTCAACCTGCGGGGCCGGATGCTGCTGGTCGGCGTCGCCCTGGGCCTGTGCTCGGTGGCGCTGGTCGGCCGTGCGGCCTGGGTGCAGCTGGTGGACGCGGAGTTCTACCAGCGCCAGGGCGAGGCGCGCTTCGTGCGCGAGATCCCGATCCCGACCTCGCGCGGCATGATCACCGACCGCAACGGCGAGCCGCTGGCGGTGTCCACCCCGGTGGAGTCGATCTGGGCCAACCCGCAGGAGCTGCTGCGCTACCCCGAGCGCCTGCCGGAGCTGGCCAAGGCCTTGGACGTGCCGCTGGACCAGCTGACCACGCGCCTGTCCCAGCGCGCGGACAAGGAGTTCGTCTACCTCAAGCGCCGGATCAACCCGGACCAGGCCAAGGCGATCCTCGCCCACAACATCCCGGGCGTGGCTTCGCAGCGCGAGTTCCGCCGCTTCTACCCGCAGGGCGAGGCGATGGCCCACGTGCTGGGCTTCACCAACATCGACGACCGCGGCCAGGAAGGCCTGGAGCTGGCGTTCGACGAATGGCTGCGCGGCAAGCCCGGCGCCAAGCGCGTGATCCGCGACCGCCACGGCCGCATCGTCGAGAACATCGACCTGGTGCGCCCGGCCGAGCCGGGCAAGGACCTGGTGCTGAGCATCGACCGCCGCATCCAGTTCCTCGCCTACCGCGAGCTGCGCCACGCGCTGGACCAGCACAAGGCCGCCAGCGGCTCGGCGGTGGTGCTGGACGTGGCCACCGGCGAAGTGCTGGCGATGGTCAACCTGCCCAGCTACAACCCCAACGCGGTCACCGGCAACCCGGACAGCCGCCGCAACCGCGTGGTCACCGACCTGATCGAGCCGGGCTCGACCATGAAGCCGATCACCGCGGCCGCGGCGCTGGCCGCCGGCAAGGTGCATCCGGGCACCAAGTTCGACACCAGCCCCGGCTACATGGGCCTGGGCCGCTTCACCATCCGCGACCACCGCAACTACGGCGTGCTGGACGTCACCGGCATCATCACCAAGAGCTCGAACCTGGGCGCGGTGATGCTGTCGCAGCAGCTGAGCGACCAGTACTTCTACGACTTCGTGCGCGGCTTCGGCTTCGGCAGCCCGCCGCGCAGCGGCTTCCCGGGCGAGGCCGCCGGCGTGCTGCGCCCGCCGGCGCGCTGGGACGGCCTGACCAAGGCCACCATGTCCTACGGCTATGGCCTGTCGGTCACGCCGCTGCAGATCGCGCAGGCCTATGCCGCGCTGGGCAACCACGGCCGCCTGATCACCCCGACCTTCGTCAAGGGCCAGATCAACGAGCCGCGCCAGGTGGTGCCGCCGGAAATCGCCGACCAGGTCGTGCGCATGATGCAGACCGTGACCGAGCCGGGCGGCACCGCCACCCAGGCCGCGATCCTCGGCTACCACGTCGCCGGCAAGACCGGCACCGCGCGCCAGGCCGCCGCCGGCGGCTATTCGCGCCGCTACACCACCACCTTCGCCGGACTGGTTCCGGCGTCCAACCCGCGCTTCGCCACCGTGGTCGTGATCAACGACCCGCAGGCCGGCTCCTACTACGCCGGCCTGGTCTCCGGCCCCGTGTTCCGCGCGGTGATGGAAGACGCGCTGCGGGTGATGGACGTGCCGCCGGACGACATCGAGACCTGGCTGGCGGCGCAGGCCAAGGGCGAGGCCAAGCGCCAGGCGGCGCTGCCGCCGCTGCCGGAGGCGATCGACGACCCGGGCGCCGAGGACCCGACCCTGCCACCGGCGATGTCCGGCACCGGGGGGCTGCCATGAGCCGCTCCATGCTCCTGTCGCGCCTGCTGCCCGACGTCGCGCTGCCGCGCGACATCGCCGTTTCCGGGCTGGTGATGGACAGCCGCAAGGTACGCCCGGGCGATGCCTTCGTGGCGATCGCCGGCTTCGGCACCCACGGCCTGGCCTTCGCCGCGCAGGCGCGCGAGGCGGGCGCCGCGGCGATCCTGTTCGAACCGCCGGCCCCGGCCGAATCCCCCGCGCCGGAGGACGCGATCCCGGTGCCGGGCCTGCGCTCGCGCCTGGGCGCGATGGCCGACCTGTTCCACGGCCATCCCTCGCACGCGATGGCCATGGTCGGGGTCACCGGCACCAACGGCAAGACGTCCACCGTGCAGCTGCTGGCCCAGGCCTGGCACCAGCGCGGCCTGCGCGCCGGCAGCATCGGCACCCTGGGCGCCGGCCTGCACGGGCAGGTGCGACCGACCGGCTTCACCACGCCGCTGGTGCTGGACATGCACGCCCTGCTGGGCGAGCTGCGCGACGCCGGCGCCGAGGCGGTGGCGATGGAGGTCAGCTCGCATGCCCTGGACCAGGGCCGGGTGGACGGCGTGCACTACGACGTGGCGGTGTTCACCAACCTCACCCGCGACCACCTCGACTACCACGGCGACATGGCCAGCTACGGCGCGGCCAAGTCGAAGCTGTTCTTCCGCGAGGGGCTCAAGGCCGCGGTGCTGAACCTGGACGACGACTACGCGCGGGCGCTGGCCGCGCGGCTTCCGGCCGGGGTGCGCGTGGTCGGGGTCAGTTCGCGCGGCCGCGAGGATGCGAGCCTGCAGGCGCGCGCGCTGCAGTTCGACGCGCGCGGCATCGGCTTCGAACTGTACGACGGCCACGAGGCGTACCCGGTGCGGTCGCCGCTGCTGGGCAGGTTCAACGTCGACAACCTGCTGGCGGTGGGCGGCGTGCTGCACGCGCTGGGCGACGGCGCGGCGGGCGTGGCCGCGGTCCTGTCGCGGCTGCAGCCGGTGGCCGGGCGCATGAACCGCCTCGGCGGCGACGGCGTGCGCCCGCTGGTGGTGATCGACTACGCCCACACCCCCGACGCGCTGGAGCAGGCGCTGTCCAGCCTGCGCGCGCATGCCGGCGCGCGGCTGGCCTGCGTGTTCGGCTGCGGCGGCGAGCGCGACCGCGGCAAGCGCCCGATGATGGCGCGCATCGCCGAACGGTACGCCGACCAGGTCATCGTCACCGACGACAACCCGCGCGGCGAGGATGGCGACGCGATCGTCGCCGGGATCATGGCCGGCTTCGCCGCGCCCGAAGCGGTGCAGGTGGAGCGCGACCGCGCGCAGGCCATCGCCCGCGCCATCGCCCGGGCCGGCGCACAGGACGTGGTCCTGGTCGCCGGCAAGGGGCACGAGCCTTACCAGGAGATCGCCGGCGTGCGGCATCCCTTTGACGATACCGAGGTGGCGCGCGCCGCCCTGGACGCGTGGAGCGCGGCGGAGGTGCAGGCATGAAGCGCACCCTGCTTTCCCTGCTCGCGCACTGGGCCGGCGGCGAGCTGCACGGCCCGGACGCGGCCGTCGACGCCATCGTCCACGACACCCGCGCGCTGCAGCCCGGCAGCCTGTACCTGGCCCTGCGCGGCGAGCGCTTCGACGGCCACGACTTCGCCGCCGACGCCCTGGCGCGCGGCGCGGTCGCGCTGCTGGTCGAACGCCTGCTGGACGTTGATGCACCGCAGGTGCTGGTCGAGAACAGCGAGCTTGCGCTGGCGCGGATCGCAGCCGGCATGCAGCGCGGCCGCGACGCGACGGTGGTGGCCATCACCGGCAGCAACGGCAAGACCAGCGTGAAGACCCTGGTGCTGTCGGTGCTCCGGCAGGCCGGCCACGCCTACGCCAACCCGGGCAACCGCAACAACGAGATCGGCCTGCCGCTGGCGGTGATCGACGCCCCGGAGGACGCCGACTTCGCCATCTACGAGATGGGCGCCGGCAAGCCGGGCGACATCGCCTACCTGACCGACATCGCCCGCCCGGACGTGTCCGTGGTCAACAACATCGCCCCGGCCCACCTGGAGCGGATGGGCGACCTGCTGGGCGTGGCCACCACCAAGGGCGCGATCTACGCCGCGCTGCCGGCCGGCGGCACCGCGGTGGTCAACGCCGACGATGCCTTCGGTGCCTGGTTCGAGCAGCAGGTGGTGCGCGCCGCCGAAACCGGCCGCCGCCTGCTGCGCTTCGGCCTGGACGCCAGCGCCGAGGTGACCGCGCGCGAGGTCCAGGTGGGCGCGGAGGGCAGCCGCTTCGTGCTGGCCACGCCACAGGGCGAGGCCGCGATCGAGCTGGCGCTGCCGGGCCGCCACAACGTGCGCAACGCGCTGGCCGCCGCCGCGATCGGCCTGGCCTGCGGCGTGCCGCTGGCGGCGATCGCCGAGGGCCTGGCGCAGGCGCGGCCGGTGGCCGGCCGCCAGGTCGCGCATGGCCTGGCGGGCGGGGTGGTGCTGGTGGACGACAGCTACAACGCCAACCCCGGCTCGGTGGCCGCGGCGATCGACGCCCTGGCCGCCAGCGGCGACGAGGCCTGGCTGGTGCTGGGGGACATGCGCGAGCTGGGCCCGGAGGCCGCGGCGCTGCATGCCGACGCCGGCCTGCGCGCGCGCCAGGCCGGCGTCGCCCGGCTGTATGCGCTGGGCGAACTGAGCGCCCATGCCGCGCGTGCCTTCGGCGCGGAAGGCCGCCATTTCGACAGCCACCAGGCGCTTGCGGCGGCCATCGCCGCGGACCTGGCGGCACGCGCGCCGGCGGATGCGGCCGGCGCCGAAGGACGGCGCCTGCGGGTGCTGGTGAAAGGGTCGCGCGGCAGCGCGATGGACCGGATCGTGAACGCGCTGCTGGCGCAGGGAGACGCTACGCATGCTGCTTGAACTGGCGCGCTGGCTGCAGGGCCTGGAGAACTTCTTCGGGCTGTTCGCCTATCTGACCTTCCGCGGCATCCTCGCTGCGCTGACGGCGCTGTTCCTGTCGCTGTGGCTGGGCCCGGCGGTGATCCGCAAGCTCGGCCAGCTCAAGGGCGGCCAGCCGATCCGCAAGGACGGCCCGCAGTCGCACTTCTCCAAGGCCGGCACCCCGACCATGGGCGGCGCCCTGATCCTGATCACGGTGATGCTGTCGGTCCTGCTGTGGGGCGACCTGCGCAACAAGTACGTGTGGACCGTGCTGCTGGTGATGCTGGCCTTCGGCGCGATCGGCTGGTACGACGACTGGATCAAGATCGTCAAGCGCGATCCCAACGGCCTGAAGTCGCGCTGGAAGTACCTGCTGCAGTCGGTCTTCGGCCTGGCCGCCGGCCTTTACCTGTACCTGTATGCCGACGTGCCGGCGGCCACCACCTTCTACGTGCCGCTGTTCAAGTCGATCGCGCTGCCGCTGGTGGGCATCTCGTTCGTGGCCATCGCCTACTTCTGGATCGTGGGCTTCTCCAACGCGGTCAACCTGACCGACGGCCTGGACGGCCTGGCGATCATGCCCACCGTGCTGGTGGCCGTGGGCCTGGGCGTGTTCGCCTACGCCTCCGGCCACGCCGTGTTCGCCAACTACCTGCAGATCCCGCAGGTGCCGGGCGCGGGCGAGCTGGTGATCATCTGCGCGGCGATCGCCGGCGCGGGCCTGGGCTTCCTCTGGTTCAACACCTACCCGGCGATGGTGTTCATGGGCGACATCGGCGCGCTGGCGCTGGGCGCCGTGCTCGGCACCATCGCGGTGATCGTGCGCCAGGAACTGGTGCTGGTGGTGATGGGCGGCATCTTCGTCATCGAGACCCTGTCGGTGATGATCCAGGTCGCCAGCTTCAAGCTCACCGGCAAGCGCGTGTTCCGCATGGCGCCCATCCACCACCACTTCGAGCTCAAGGGCTGGCCGGAGCCGCGCGTGATCGTGCGCTTCTGGATCATCTCGGTGGTGCTGGTCCTGGTCGGCCTGGCGACGTTGAAGGTGCGCTGATGAACGACCTGTCCCGCCAGGCGACCCGGCTGGAGGCCATCGGCGGCCGCTACGACCCGTGGCTGTGCTTCGCCGTGCTGGCGCTCGGCAGCCTGGGCGTGGTGATGGTCGCCTCGGCCTCGATCGCCATCGCCGAGAACCTGGGCGCGGGGCCGTTCCACTACCTGGTCAGGCACGTGCTGTTCGTGATGATCGGCGCGGTGCTGGCGGTGGTGGCCATGCGCACCGAGCTGAAGCTGGTGGAGAAGTACAACCAGCAGCTGCTGCTGTGCTGCTTCCTGCTGCTGCTGCTGCCGTGGCTGCCGGGGCTGGGCGTGAGCGTCAACGGCGCGCGCCGCTGGATCAACCTGGGCATCTCGCGCTTCCAGGTGGTCGAGGCGGTGAAGGTCATCTACATCGTGTGGCTGGCCAGCTACCTGGTGCGCTTCCGCGACGAGGTCAACGCCACCTGGCCGGCGATGCTCAAGCCGCTGGGCGTGGCGGTGCTGCTGGTCGGCATGCTGTTGGCGCAGCCGGACTTCGGCTCGGCCACCCTGCTGCTGGGCATCACCGCCGGCATGCTGGTGCTGGGCGGGGTCAACCTGCCGCGCATGTCCGCGCCCATCCTGGTGCTGCTGCCGGCGCTGGTGGCGATCGCGATCATCGAGCCGTACCGCCTGCGCCGCATCACCTCGTTCATGGATCCGTGGCAGGACCAGCTCGGCGCCGGCTACCAGCTGTCCAACGCGCTGATGGCCGTGGGCCGCGGCGAGTGGTTCGGCGTGGGCCTGGGCGCCTCGGTGCAGAAGCTCAACTACCTGCCGGAGGCGCATACCGACTTCATCTTCTCGGTCATCGCCGAGGAGCTGGGCTTCGTCGGCGTGTGCGGCGTCATCGGCCTGTACGTGCTGCTGGTCGGCCGCGCCCTGTACATCGGCATGAAGTGCGTGGAGATGCGCCGCCACTTCGCCGGCTACATCGCCTTCGGCGTCGGCCTGTGGCTGGGCATGCAGAGCTTCGTCTCGATCGGCGTGAACCTGGGCCTGCTGCCGACCAAGGGCCTGACCCTGCCGCTGATCTCCTCCGGCGGCTCCAGCGTGATGATGACCTGCGCGGCGATCGGCCTGCTGCTGCGCGTCTCCTACGAGCTGGAGCGCGCCGAGCGCCAGGTGGCGCGCCTGCGTCCGGAATCGATCGTGCCGGTGGCCGCCGCGGACGCCCCGGCGACGCCTTCCGCACCGCTGGCCGCGCGCCCGGCGCCGCCGCGCACCACCCCGCGCGCCACCCCGGCCGGCGGCCGCGGCACCTCGCGCGTGGAACCGACCTTCGGAGGCTTCGCATGAGCGGCGCCGTGCATGTTCCCGCGCAGGAGCGCCCGGTCATGCTGATGGCTGGCGGCACCGGCGGCCACATCTTCCCGGCGCTGGCCGTGGCCCATGAGCTGCGCGCCATGGGCGTGCCGGTGACCTGGCTGGGTGCAGCCGGCGCGATGGAGACGCGCCTGGTGCCGCAACACGGCATCCAGATCGACACCCTGCCGGTGGCCGGCGTGCGCGGCAAGGGCGGGGCCACCCTGCTGGCCGCGCCGCTGCGCCTGCTGCGTGCGGTGCGCGCCGCGTCCGCGGTGCTGCGCCAGCGCCGGCCGCGCGCGGTGATCGGCTTCGGCGGCTTCGCCTCCGGCCCCGGCGGCCTGGCCGCGCGCCTGGCCGGCATCCCGCTGCTGGTGCACGAACAGAACCGCGCGCCCGGCATGACCAACCGCGTGCTGGCGCGCCTGGCGCGCCGCACCCTGTCCGGCTTCCCCGGCGCGTTCGCGCGCGAGGAAGTGGTCGGCAACCCGGTGCGCGATGCGATCGCCGCGCTGCCGGAACCGCAGCAGCGCCTGGCCGGCCGCAGCGGCCCGCTGCGCCTGCTGGTGCTGGGCGGCAGCCAGGGTGCGCGCGCGCTCAACGAGGCGGTGCCGGTGGCGCTGGCGGCGCTGGCCGACGTGGCCATCGAGGTGCGCCACCAGTGCGGCGAGCGCCTGCGCGAGGAGGCCCATGCGGCCTACGCCGCCGCAGGCGTGCAGGCCAGCGTGGAGGCGTTCATTGCCGACATGGCCGCGGCCTACGCCTGGGCCGACCTGGTGGTGTGCCGCGCCGGCGCCTCGACCCTGGCCGAACTGTGCGCCGCCGGCGTGGGCAGCGTGCTGGTGCCGTTCGCCGCCGCGGTGGACGACCACCAGACCCGCAACGCCGAATACCTGGTCGAGCACGGCGCCGCGCTGCTGTTCAAGCAGGGCGAGGGCCTGGCCGCGAACCTGGAGTCGGCGCTGCGCGCGCTGGCCGCCGATCCGCAGCGCCGCCTGGCCATGGCCGTGGCCGCGCGCGGCCTGGCCCGTCCCGATGCCGCCCGGCACATCGCCGGGATCGTGCTCGAAGAGGCCCTTCCTTTCCCCCGATCCCCTGGAGTTTCCGCATGATCCGCCGCCTCCACGACACCGACAACCTGGTGCGCGCGTTCCCGCGCGTGCACTTCGTCGGCATCGGCGGCACCGGCATGAGCGGCATCGCCGAAGTGATGCTGACGCTGGGCTACGAGGTGTCCGGTTCGGACGCCGCCGAGAACGCCGCCACCCGGCGCCTGGCCGGCCTGGGCGCGCGCATCGTGCGCGGCCACTCGGCCGCCAACGTACTGGGCACCGACTGCGTGGTGGTGTCCTCCGCCATCCGCGAGGACAACCCCGAGCTGATGGAGGCGCGCAGCCAGCGCATCCCGGTGGTGCCGCGCGCGGCGATGCTGGCCGAACTGATGCGCTTCCGCCGTGGCATCGCCGTCGCCGGCACCCACGGCAAGACCACCACCACCTCGCTGACCGCGGCGGTGCTGAGCGAAGGCGGGCTGGATCCGACCTTCGTGATCGGCGGCCAGCTGCTGGCGGCCGGCGCCAACGCCAAGCTGGGCGGCGGCCAGTGGCTGGTGGCCGAGGCCGACGAGAGCGACGGCAGCTTCCTGCGCCTGAACCCGCTGATCGCGGTGATCACCAACATCGACGCCGACCACCTGGAGAACTACGGCGGCGACTTCGCGCGCCTGCGCTCGGCCTTCGCCGAGCTGCTGCAGCGCCTGCCGTTCTACGGCCTGGCGGTGCTGTGCATCGACGATCCGGAAGTGGCCAGCCTGGCCGCGGAAACCCCGCGCCACGTGATGACCTACGGCACCGCCGAGAATGCCGACGTGCGCGCCGAGGACATCGTCCAGGAAGGCGCGCGCATGCGCTTCACCCTGCGCCTGCCGGAGGGCGTGAGCGTGCCGGTGAGCCTGGCCCTGCCGGGCCGGCACAACGTGCTCAACGCGCTGGCCGCGGCCGCGGTCGGCTGGCAGCTGGGCGTGGCGCCGCAGGCGATCGCGGCGGCGCTGGAGAAGTTCGCCGGCATCGGCCGCCGCTTCAACGACCTGGGCGAGGTCACCACTGCCTCCGGGGCGAAGGTGCGGGTGGTCGATGACTACGGCCACCATCCGCGCGAACTGGCCGCGGTGTTCGCCGCCGCGCGCGGCGGCTGGCCGGACAAGCGCCTGGTGGTGGCGTTCCAGCCGCACCGCTACACCCGCACCCGCGACCAGTTCGATGCCTTCGCCGCGGTGCTGTCGGAAGCCGACGCGCTGGTGCTCAGCGAGGTCTACCCGGCAGGCGAGCAGCCGATCCCCGGCGCCGATTCGCGCGCCCTGGCCCGCGCCATCCGTGCCCGCGGCCGCAGCGAGCCGGTGGTGGTGGGGCGCGCGGCCGAGCTGCGCGAGGTCCTGCCGGACGTGCTCCAGGACGGCGACCTGCTACTGATGATGGGCGCCGGCGACATCGGCTACATCGCCCAGCAGGTGGCGGCCGAGGGCTTCACCGGCAAGGGAGGCAAGGCATGAGCGCGACCGCCCTGCCGCCGCCGCGCTTCGCCGACCCGGCCGTGTTCGGCCGCGTCGCCGTGCTGATGGGCGGCACCAGCTCCGAGCGTGAGGTCTCGCTGAATTCCGGCAGCAACGTGCTGGAGGCGCTGCGCGCCCGCGGGATCGACGCGCAGCCGGTGGACGGCATCCCCGCGCTGGTGGAGGCCCTGGCGCAGGAGCGCTTCGACCGCGTGTTCAACATCCTGCACGGCGGCGACGGCGAGAACGGCGTGGTCCAGGGCCTGCTGCAGGGGCTGGGCGTGCCGTACACCGGCCCCGGCGTGCTGGGCAGCGCGCTGACCATGGACAAGATCCGCACCAAGCTGCTGTGGATCGCCGCCGGCCTGCCGACCGCACGCTTCGTGCGCATCCCCGCCGGCGGCGACCTGGCCGCCGCGGTGCGCGAGCTGGGCCTGCCGGTGTTCGTGAAGCCTTCCTGCGAAGGTTCCAGCGTCGGCGTGTTCCCGATCCGCTCGGAGGATGAGCTGGCGCCGGCGCTGGAATTCGCCGCCGGCTACGAGGGCGAGCTGCTGGCCGAGCAGATGCTGACCGGTGGCGAGTACACCGTGGGCATCCTCGGCGAGGTGGCCCTGCCCAGCATCCGCATCGTCCCGGCCTCCGGCTGGTACGACTACCACGCCAAGTACATCGCCGAGGACACCCAGTACCTGTGCCCCGGCCTGCAGGGCGGGGAGGAAGCGCAGATCCGCGCCCTGGCGCTGGAAGGCTTCCGCGCCGCCGGCTGCAGCGGCTGGGGCCGGGTGGACGTCATGCGCCACGCCGACGGCCGCTTCATGCTGATGGAGGTCAACACCGCACCGGGCATGACCAGCCACTCGCTGGTGCCCAAGGCCGCGGCCCAGCTGGGCATCGGCTTCGAGGAACTGTGCTGGCGGATCCTGGAGCAGACGGTATGAAAAAGCCGGGATTCGTGATCCGGGATTGGGGATTCGTGGAAGCGGCGTCGCGCCGTGCTGGCCGTCTGTCGGCCCGGCTTCGCGTGGCTGTTGCTTTTTCGAATCCCCAATCCCCAATCCCGAATCCCACGGAAGACCGGAGGTCTTCCGCATGAACGCCCTGCTGCGCATCTGCGCCTGGCTGCTGGCGCTAGCGCTGGTCGCGCTGCCGGTGGTGGCCGTGCTCAACGGCTGGGTCGGCGCCGAGCGCTGGCCGCTGTCGCGGCTGCGCGTGACCGGGCAGTTCGATCGGGTGCAGGCCGAGCAGCTGCGCGCGGCGGTGGCGCCGTACGCGCGCGCCGGCTACTTCGCGGTGCGGCTGGAGGACGCGCAGCGGGCGGTGGAACGCCTGCCGTGGGTGGAGAGCGCCCACGTGAGCAAGCAGTGGCCGGACGTGCTGGAGGTGAGCGTGGTCGAGCACCGGCCGTTCGCGCACTGGGGCGAGGACCGCATGCTTTCCGAGCGCGGCCACCTGTTCCCGCGCCCGGCCGACCTGGCCGATGCGCGCCTGCCGCACCTGGACGGCCCGGACGCGCGCACCGCGGACGTGGTCGAGGTCTATACGCAGAGCCAGTCGCTGTTCGCGCCGCTGGGCTACCACGTCACCCACGTCGCGGTGGACGCGCGCGGCAGCTGGTCGCTGGCGCTGGACAACGGCACCGAGGTGCTGGTCGGCCGCGACGACGCGCAGGCGCGCCTGCAGCGCTTCGCCCGTGTGCTGCCGCAGCTGCTCGCCGGCCAGGCGCGCCCGCTGGAGCGCGCCGACCTCCGCTACACCAACGGCTTCACCCTCGCGTGGGGACAGCCGCGTACCTCTTCCCATCCTCCTTCTGCGCTCCCGCGGGCCCTGGCCGCGCGGACGCAGGCAGCACAGGCGAGCAGTACATGAACCGCAAAGGCGACAAGTCCCTCATCGTCGGCCTCGACATCGGCACCTCCAAGGTGGTGGCGCTGGTGGGCGAGTATTCGCCGGGCAACCCGATCGAGGTGATCGGCATCGGCTCGCACGAGTCGCGCGGGCTCAAGCGCGGCGTGGTGGTCGACATCGAGTCCACCGTGCAGTCGATCCAGCGCGCGGTCGAGGAGGCCGAGCTGATGGCCGGCTGCGAGATCCGCTCGGTGTACGCCTCGATCTCCGGCAACCACGTGCAGTGCAAGAACTCGCCGGGCATCGTCCCGATCCGCGAGGGCGAGGTGACCTGGCAGGACCTGGACCGGGTGCTCGACGCGGCCAAGGCGGTGGCGATCCCGGCCGACCAGCGCATCCTGCACGCGATCCCGCGCGAGTACGTGCTGGACGACTCCCAGGAGGGCATCCGCAACCCGGTCGGCATGACCGGCGTGCGCCTGGAGGTGCACGCTCACCTGGTGACCTGCGCGCAGTCGGCGGCGCAGAACATCACCAAGTGCGTGCAGCGCTGCGGCCTGCAGGTGGACGACCTGATCCTGTCCTCGCTGGGCTCCTCGGTGGCGGTGCTGACCGCCGACGAGCGCGAGCTGGGCGTGGTCCTGGTCGACATGGGCGCCGGCACCACCGACATCGCGGTGTTCGTGCAGGGCGCGATCTGCCATACCGCCTCGCTGCCGATCGCCGGCGACCACGTCACCAACGACATCGCGCACATGCTGCGCACCCCGACCCCGGAGGCCGAGCAGATCAAGGTGCGCTACGGCTGCGCCCTGGCCCAGCTGGCCACCGCCGAGGAAAGCATCCAGGTGCCGTCGGTTGGCGACCGTCCGCCGCGGCGCATGCCGCGCGCCTCGCTGGCGCAGGCGGTGCAGGGTCGCTACGAGGAAATCTTCGAGATGGTCCAGGCCGAGCTGCGCCGCTCCGGCTTCGAGGAACTGGTGCGCGCCGGCATGGTCCTGACCGGCGGCGCTTCGAAGATGGAAGGCGTGATCGAACTGGCCGAGGAAATGCTGCAGATGCCGGTGCGCATCGGCATCCCGCAGCACGTCTCCGGGCTGGGCGAGGTGGTGGGCAACCCGGTGCACGCCACCGGCGTGGGCCTGCTGCTGATGGGCAGCCAGATCGAGCACCCCCGGCGTCCCTCGCTGCCCAGCGGCCGCGCCGGCAGCTTCCTGAAGAAGCTGCGCAACTGGTACCGGGGGGAGTTCTGAGGGCCGGGGTCCGGGATTGGTGATCCGTGATTGGTAACAGCGCGGGTTGTTGGTTTGGAAGCAGAGCGGAAGAAGTACGGCAGGAAAGCGGAAGGGAAGGCAGAAGGTAACTGGCAGTAACGGGCGTGGCGGCTCGGTGGATGCGGATCGACCACGCGGACAAGAAAACCAAGAAGAACGCCGGAGAAGGCGAGGGTGGATTCATCGAACCACGAATCCCGAATCACCAATCACGGCTCCACTAGAGGACAACGGACATGGCATGCTTTGAACTGATCGAGAAGATGGCTCCAAACGCGGTGATCAAGGTCATCGGCGTCGGCGGCGGCGGCGGCAACGCGGTCGCGCACATGGTCAACAGCAGCGTCGACGGCGTTGAATTCATCATCGCCAACACCGACTCGCAGGCGATCAAGAACTGCGGCGCCAAGCTGCAGCTGCAGCTCGGCAGCAACGTCACCAAGGGCCTGGGCGCGGGCGCCAACCCGGAGGTCGGCCGCCAGGCCGCGCTGGAGGACCGCGAGCAGATCATCGCCGCGCTGGAAGGCGCGGACATGGTGTTCATCACCGCCGGCATGGGCGGCGGCACCGGCACCGGCGCCGCGCCGGTGGTGGCGCAGCTGGCCAAGGAGATGGGCATCCTGACCGTGGCCGTGGTCACCAAGCCGTTCCCGTTCGAAGGCCGCCGCCGCATGCAGGTGGCGCTCAAGGGCATCGAGGAACTGAGCCAGCACTGCGACTCGCTGATCACCATCCCCAACGAGAAGCTGATCACCGTGCTCGGCCGCAACGCCACCATGGTGCAGGCCTTCCGCGCCGCCAACGACGTGCTGCAGGGCGCGGTGCAGGGCATCGCCGACCTGATCGTGCGCCCGGGCCTGATCAACGTCGACTTCGCCGACGTGCGCACCGTGATGTCCGAGATGGGCCTGGCGATGATGGGCACCGGCTCGGCCCGCGGCGACGACCGCGCCCAGGCCGCCGCCGAGGCCGCCATCCAGAACCCGCTGCTGGACGACGTCAACCTGGCTGGCGCCAACGGCATCCTGGTCAACATCACCGCCGGCCCGGACTTCACCATGGCCGAGTTCGACGAGATCGGCCGCTCCATCGAGGCCTTCGCCTCCGAGGACGCGACCGTCGTGGTCGGCACCGTGCTGGATCCGGACATGCAGGACGAGGTCCGCGTGACCGTGGTCGCCACCGGCCTGAACCGCGCCGCCGCCCGCCAGCCGGTGCGCGAGCGCGAATTCGGCGGCCGCGACCTGGGCATGCGCCAGGAAGCGCCGCGCCCGATGCGCGTGGTCCGCGACGGCACCACCGGCCTGCCGATCGACGACGGCTTCAACGCCGACCCGGTCGCCAACGCGGTCAACGTGTTGGGCCTGCGCCGTTCCGGCAGCGCCGCCGGTGCCGCCGCCCCGGCCAGCACCCCGGCCGCCGCCGAGCTGCCCAGCGACTACCTGGACATCCCGGCGTTCCTGCGCCGCCAGGCCGACTGAGCAATACCCCCGAAGGCGGAACGCCATGTCCGCCGCCGGGGCTTGCCCCGGTGCCACCTGCGTGGTGGCATCGCCGGGGCGCCGTGTGTCCTCACTGCTGCCGGGCCGCAAGGCCCGGCAGGTTTTGCGGCCGCGGCGCCGGGGATACCGGAAACCGCTGAAAAACCGCGCCGATGCGGGTTCCCCGCGGCCCCGCTGGCCGGGGTTCATGCGGTCGCATGCTATTCTCGTCGCGCCAAGCGACCACCACCCGAAGTCGCAGTTCCCATTCCATGACCCGGCAGCGCACCCTCAAGAACACGATCCGCGCCACAGGCGTCGGCCTGCACAGCGGCAACAAGGTCTACATGACCCTGCGCCCGGCGCCGGTCGACCATGGCATCGTGTTCCGCCGCACCGACCTGGACCCGGTGGTCGAGGTGCCCGCGGCCGCCAGCCTGGTCACCGAGACCACGCTGTGCACCGGCCTGACCTGCGGCGAGGCCAAGATCCAGACCGTCGAGCACCTGATGTCGGCGGCCGCCGGCCTGGGCGTGGACAACATGATCGTGGAGCTGTCCTCGGCCGAGCTGCCGATCATGGACGGCTCCTCCGGCCCGTTCGTGTTCCTGCTGCAGTCCGCCGGGATCGAGGAACAGGACGCACCCAAGCGCTTCATCCGCATCCTCAAGGAAGTGGAAGTGCGCGACGGCGACAAGGTGGCCCGGTTCTCGCCCTACGACGGGTTCCGGCTGGACTTCACCATCCAGTTCGACCACCCGATGATCCCGGCCAAGCAGTCGCACCATGTGCTTGAGTTCTCCACCGCGGCCTACATCCGCGAGATCTCCCGCGCGCGCACCTTCGGCTTCATGCGCGACCTTGAATACATGCGCGACCTCAACCTGGGCCTGGGCGGCTCGATGGACAACGCCATCGTGCTGGACGAGTTCCGGGTGCTGAACGAGGACGGGCTGCGCTACGCCGACGAGTTCGTCCGCCACAAGATCCTCGACGCGATTGGCGACCTGTACCTGGTCGGCGGCCCGGTGCTGGGCGCCTACGAGGGATACAAGTCCGGCCACGCGCTCAACAACAAGCTGGCCCGCGCCCTGCTCGCCGACGCCAGCGCCTGGGAAAAGGTCAGCTTCGAGGAAGCCGGGGCACAGGCACCGCTGGCCTACGGCACCGCCGCCCTGGCCTGAGCCGCCGCCCGCCGCGTCGCGGGCTGCCGCCATTCCCGCCGGAACCCTTGCCGCGCAAGCCATTGTGCGGTTGGCGCGTGCCCGTGGGCGTCGCAGGCCGCCCGGCGCGACTCCTTGCACCATCCTGATGCAATCTTCATGCAAATGGCCGAAGCGTGAACCCGGACGGGGCTGGCCCCGGCTGATAACGACTTCTTAACGAAGTGCTAACGACGTGAGCGGAATGTGAGGCTAGGATGCCCCGACCCTCTGGTTGGTTGCGTTACCAACGCGCCATCTGGCGGGGACGGTTCCGGGGAGGATGGGGATCAACCCTTGGAGCGGTCGGGATCTCCCGGAAGGGGATCCCGCAAGGATGCCAATGCGTCGCTCACGGCTTTCAGGGCGGTCGCTGAAACCAAGGGGGACGTTGCGGGCGCCGCTGGCGCATGCAATGGCACGGTGGTCGTTTTGAGGATGACTGCAGTGGGGTTCAGCCCGATGGACCGGGCCGCATCGAGGAGCTGGGCTTCTGCCAGGCGCAGCCGCGCCCGCCAGACCGGCGAATCGGTGACAAAAACGAGCTGTTCGCCGGAGACGTTGGCCAGCCTGCAGTGGGCTGCCGCACCGGGGGGCAGCAGGGGACGCAACTGCTGGTCCAGCGCGTCGAGCCACAGGGCACGACGCAGGGAGGCGCCAGTTTCGCCCGCCAGCGCGGCTTCGGCCGCGGGAAGCGGAGTGGTGGCCCTGCGGGCGTTGGTCTTCAAATCAGGCATACCTAAAGCATGAGCTACAAACTGATCGTAAGGAACCCGCTTTCGGGCCATAAGGCCGGGTTGTGGGGCCGTATCCAGGCCTGGGGCGTGCAGCGCCCGGCCCTGATGTCCGGCATCCTTCTGGCGGTGGGCGGCCTGGCCGGGTTTGGAGCCGGTGCCGGGGTCGGCCTCGCCAATGCCTCCCATCCCGATTCGGAACTGGCGCGCCAGCAGCAGGAGCTGGAACAGATCCGCCGCCAGTCCCAGCAGGAAATCAATGCCCTGGCCGCGCGCCTGGGCGAGCTGCAGGCCCAGGCCAACCGCCTCAACGCCCTCGGCGAGCGCCTGACCGAGGCCGGCCAGCTGGAGGACGGCGAGTTCGACTTCCAGGGCACGCCTGGCCAGGGTGGTGCGGAAGTGGCGCGCGACATGCCGAAGGAAGAACTGCTGCAGGGGCTGGACGAGGTCGAGCGCCAGTTTGCCGCCTCAGGGCGTCAGCTCTCGGTGATGGAATCGCTGCTGTTCGACCTGCAGCTGGAATCCAACGCCGTGCCCTCGCGCTCGCCGGTGCGGCGCAGCTACATCACCTCCAGCTTCGGGCGGCGCGCCGACCCGTTCGGCCGCGGCGGCCAGTTCCACAAGGGCATCGACTTCAACGCCAACGTCGGCGACCCGGTCATGGCCGTGGCCGACGGCGTGGTCAGCTTCGCCGACACCCGCAACGGCTACGGCAAGACCGTGGAGATCGACCACGGCAACGGCTACGTCACCCGCTACGCGCACAACTCGCGGCTGGTGGTGAAGGCCGGCGACCTGGTGCGCGCCGGGCAGGAAGTGGCCAAGGCCGGTTCCACCGGCCGCTCGACCGGCGCCCACGTGCACTTCGAGGTGTGGGAAAACGGCCGGGTGGTCAACCCGCGCAAGTTCCTGGGCGACAACAACCGCGCCCCGGTGGCGCGCCGCAGCCGCGGCTGAGCCGGCCCGCGCCCGCAAGGCCCGCCCCAGGGGGCGGGCCTTTTCGTTTGCGCCGCCGGCGCCACCGGCCGACGAACGGGCGCTTGAGTTCGGCCAACTGCGTCCCAAGCTACAATGAACAATTGCCGCCGGCCGGGGCACCGCTCCGGCGCCACGGCGCCCCCGGCGCCCGCGGCGTTCATTCCCAATTGGCCTTTTCGATGATCAACAAACTGCTCACCCGTGTCTTCGGCAGCCGTAACGAACGGCTCCTGCGCCAGCTGGACCGTATCGTCGCCAGGATCAACGCCCTGGAGCCGGAGATGCAGAAGCTCTCCGACGATCAGCTGAAGGCCAAGACCCCGGAGTTCCAGCAGCGCATCGCCAACGGCGAGCCGCTGGACAAGATCCTGCCGGAGGCGTTCGCCGTCTGCCGCGAGGCCAGCTCCCGCGTGCTGGGCATGCGCCACTACGACGTGCAGATGATCGGCGGCATGGTCCTGCACATGGGCAAGATCGCCGAGATGCGCACCGGCGAGGGCAAGACCCTGGTGGCGACCCTGCCGGTCTACCTCAACGCCCTGGAAGGCAAGGGCGTGCACGTGGTCACCGTCAACGACTACCTGGCCCGCCGCGACGCGGCCTGGATGGGCCGCCTGTACAACTGGCTGGGCCTGTCGGTCGGCGTGGTCTACCCGGGCATGCCGCATTCTGACAAGAAGGCCGCCTACGCCGCCGACATCACCTACGGCACCAACAACGAGTTCGGCTTCGACTACCTGCGCGACAACATGGCGCTGTCGAAGCAGGACCGCTTCCAGCGCGGCCTGCACTACGCCATCGTCGACGAGGTCGACTCGATCCTGATCGACGAGGCGCGCACCCCGCTGATCATCTCCGGCCCGGCCGACGAATCACCGGAGCTGTACATCCGGGTCAACCGCATCGTGCCCCAGCTGAAGCGCCAGGAGACCGAGGACGCCGAGGGCGACTACTGGGTCGACGAGAAGGGCAAGCAGGTGCACCTGTCCGAGGCGGGCATGGAGCACGCCGAGGAGCTGCTGCGCCGCGCCGGGATCATCGCCGAGGGCGACAGCCTGTACGGCGCCAACAACCTCTCCGTGGTGCACCACCTCAACGCCGCCCTGCGCGCGCACGCGCTGTTCCAGCGCGACGTGGACTACATCGTGCGCGATGGCGAGGTGGTGATCGTGGACGAATTCCCCGGCCGCACCCTGGCCGGCCGCCGCTGGTCCGACGGCCTGCACCAGGCCGTGGAGGCGAAGGAAGGCGTGCCGGTCCAGCGCGAGAACCAGACGCTGGCCAGCATCACCTTCCAGAACCTGTTCCGCATGTACAACAAGCTGTCCGGCATGACCGGCACGGCGGACACCGAGGCCTACGAGTTCCAGAGCATCTACGGCCTGGAGGTGGTGGTGATCCCGACCCACCGCCCGGTGCAGCGCGTCGACCACCCGGACCAGGTGTTCCTCAACCGCCAGGGCAAGTTCCGCGCGGTGCTGGCCGACATCCAGGACTGCCACAAGCGCGGCCAGCCGGTGCTGGTCGGCACCACCTCGATCGAGACCTCCGAGATGCTCTCGGAGTACCTGCGCAAGGCCGGCGTCCCGCACGAGGTGCTCAACGCCAAGCAGCACGAGCGCGAGGCGCAGATCGTGGCCCACGCCGGCCGCCCCGGCGCGGTGACCATCGCCACCAACATGGCCGGCCGCGGCACCGACATCGTGCTCGGCGGCTCGCTGGAAGCCGAACTGGCGGCGCTGGGCGAGGACGCGTCCGAGGAAGAGAAGGAGAAGGTCCGCACCGACTGGCGCAAGCGCCACGAGCAGGTCAAGGCCGCCGGCGGCCTGCACATCATCGGCACCGAGCGGCACGAGAGCCGCCGCATCGACAACCAGCTGCGCGGCCGCTCCGGCCGCCAGGGCGACCCGGGTTCGTCCCGCTTCTACCTGTCGCTGGAAGACAACCTCATGCGCATCTTCGCCTCCGACTGGGTGCAGAAGGCGATGCGCATGATGGGCATGAAGGAAGACGACGTCATCGAGGACCGCCTGGTCACCCGCCAGATCGAGAAGGCGCAGCGCAAGGTCGAGGCCCACAACTTCGACATCCGCAAGAACCTGCTGGACTTCGACGACGTCAACAACGACCAGCGCAAGGTCATCTACGCCCAGCGCGACGAGCTGCTGGAGGCCGACTCGGTCAAGGAGAACATCGACGGCATCCTCGGCGACGTGGTCAACGAGCTGGTGACCCGCTTCGTGCCGCCGGAGTCGGTGGACGAGCAGTGGGACCTGCCCGGCCTGGAGGCCGCGCTGGAGGGCGAACTGGGCCTGCGCATGGACCTGCAGGGCCTGGCCAGGTCCAGCGAGGAGCTGGACGCGGAAGGCGTCGAGCGCCACGTGCAACAGGCGGTGGCCGCCCTGTTCGAGGAAAAGGAACGCCAGCTGGGCAGCGAGACCATGCGCGCGCTGGAGAAGCACATCATGCTGACCGTGCTCGACCAGGGCTGGAAGGAGCACCTGGCGCGCATGGACTACCTGCGCCAGGGCATCCACCTGCGCGGCTACGCGCAGAAGCAGCCCAAGCAGGAGTACAAGCGCGAGGCCTTCGAGCTGTTCTCGGAGATGCTGGACAACGTCAAGCGCCAGGTGATCAGCCTGCTGGCGCGGGTGCGGATCCGCAGCGAGGAGGAGGTCGCCGCGCTGGAGGCCCAGGAACGCGCCCAGGCCGAGGCCGCGCTGCGCCAGGCCCAGTTCCAGCACGCCCGGGAGGAGGGCTACGGCACCGAGGACGAGGTCGCGGCGCTCGCCGGCGCCCAGGCCGGCGGCACCGTCGTGCGCGAGGAGCCGAAGGTCGGCCGCAACGATCCCTGCCCCTGCGGCAGCGGCAAGAAGTACAAGCACTGCCACGGCCAGCTGGGCTGAGCCCGGGCAGGCATCCCGGCCTCCGCGCCGGAACCCGGACGCCCCCGCAAGGGGGCGTTCGCGTTTCCGGACCGGGTGGCGCCAGGCGGCCACGGCCCCGGGCCCGGAGTGCCGGAACTGTTACCGGCGCCACGCGTTTGCCCTCCGCCGGCGGCGGCGTGCGATATCGGAGCCCGCCCCGTCCCGGTTAAGCTTCGGCCATGGAAGCACCGTTGCGATCGATCCACGTCGTGGCCGGCGTCATCACCGACGTCCGCGGCCGCATCCTGCTCACCCAGCGCGGCAAGGACAGCGACCTGGCCGGCCTGTGGGAATTCCCCGGCGGCAAGCGCGAGCCCGGCGAGACTTCGCAGGAAGCCCTGGCGCGCGAACTGGTCGAGGAACTTGGGATCGAGGTCGAGGTGGGCGAGCGCCTGATCGAGGTGCCGCAGCAGTACCCGAGCAAGCACCTGCGCCTGGAGGTGTTCCGGATCGCGCGCTGGAAAGGTTCCCCGCGCGGCAGGGAAGGGCAGGCGATGACCTGGGTCGAGCCGGAACGGCTGCCGCGCTACTCCATGCCCTCGGCCGACGTGCCGGTGGTCGGCGTGCTGCGCCAGCCGGAGCTTTACCTGGTCACGCCCGCCCCGGGCGGCGACCTGCCGGCGTGGCTGGCGGCGCTGGACGCGGCGCTGGAATCGGGGATCACCCGGGTCCAGCTGCGCGCCCCCGGCCTGGAACCGGCGGCCTGGCGCGAGCTGGCCACCGTGGCCCTGGAGCGTTGCCGGCGCAGCGGCGCCGAGCTGCTGCTCAACCGCGACGTGGCCCTGGCCCGGGAGCTGGGTACCGGCGTGCACCTGGGCAGCGAGCAGCTGGGGCTGCTGGGCGAGCGGCCGCTGCCGGCGGGGCAGGTGGTGGGCGCGTCCTGCCATACGCAGGAAGAACTGAGGGCGGCCCAGGCGCTGGGCTGCGATTTCGCCGTGCTTGGCCCGGTGCGCGCCACCGCCACCCATCCGGATGCCTCGCCGATCGGCTGGGAGGGATTCGCCGGACTGCGCCAGCACGTGGGCCTGCCGATCTACGCGATCGGCGGCCTGGGGCCGGACGACGTCGAGGCGGCGCGGCGCCAGGGCGCGCAGGGAATCGCGGCGATCCGCGCGCTGTGGGAGCCGGTTACGGCCTGAGCGGGTCGCCGTCGCGGTCGCGGGACGCCGCCCCGGCCAGGGCGCTGTAGCGGGCGTGCAGCTCGGCCACCATCGCGTCCAGGTGCGAGGGCTCGCCGTCGTTGACGACCAGGTCGTCGGCCAGCGCCAGCCGTTCCTGGCGTGAGGCCTGGGCGGCGATCATCCGCCCGGCCAGGACTTCGTCCACGCCGTCGCGGCGCATGAGGCGGGCGTGCTGGACGGCTTCCGGGGCGTCCACCACCAGGATCCGGTCCAGCCAGGGATAGCCGACGCGGCCGCCGGCTTCGGCCAGCAGCGGGATCGCGGCAATGGCATAGGGGCTCGGGGCCTGGCGGCACTGGGTTTCCAAAGCCGCGCGGATGGCGGGGTGGGTGATGGCTTCCAGCGTCCGCCGCGCGGCCGGGTCGGCGAAGATCCGCTCGCGCAGCTGGCGCCGGTCCAGGCGCCCATCGGGCTGCAGCACGCCGGGCCCGAACTCGCGCACGATCGCCGCCAGGGGCGGCTGCCCCGGTTCCACCACCTCGCGCGCGACCACGTCGGCATCGGCCACGTGCACGCCCAGCGCCTCGAAGCGCCGGGTCAGCTCGCTCTTGCCGGAAGCCACGCCCCCGGTCAGGCCGATGATCAGGTTGCTCATGTGGAAGTGCGTGGCGGGTGGTGCGAGGGCGGCCGCCGCGGGAGGCGGTCGGCGCTGGTCAGCCGAGCCCGGCCAGGCGCATGTAGGCGCCCATCATCGCATCGCCCCAGAAGAAATAGATCCAGCCGGCGATGGCCAGGTAGGGGCCGAACGGGATCGGGGTGGCGCGGTCGCGGCCCTTCCAGGCCAGCCAGATGCTGCCGACGATGGCGCCCACCACCGAGGAGAGCAGGATGATCGGCAGGATGCCCTTGAGGCCGCACCAGGCGCCCAGCGCCGCCAGCAGCTTGAAGTCGCCGTGGCCCATGCCTTCCTTGCCGGTGAGCTGCTTGAACAGCCACCACACGCTCCACAGCGACACGTAGCCGGCGATCGCGCCCAGCAGGGCGGGCTTGGCCGGCATGTAGAGGTTGTCCAGGCTGGCGATCAGGCCCAGCCACATCAGCGGCAGGGTCAGCTGGTCCGGCAGCAGGCGGGCGCGCAGGTCGATGCCTGACAGCGCGACCAGGAACCAGGTCAGCAGCATCGCGCCGAAGCCCTGCCAGCCGAAGCCGAAGCGCCAGGCGCACAGCACGGTCAGCACGCCGGTGAGCAGTTCCACCAGCGGGTACTGCAGCGAGATGCGCTGGCCGCTGTAGCGGGAGCGGCCGCGCAGCAGCAGGTAGCTCAGGACCGGGATGTTCTCCCACCACTTGAGGCGGTCGCCGGTGACCGGGTCGTGGGAAGGTTCCACCACCACCCCGGGCGGGGGCGGGTCATAGATCTCCGGCTGGCCGAGGATCTCGCGGGCGTCGCGCTTCCACTCCCACTCCAGCCGGCGTGGCAGGCGCAGGATGACCACGTTGAGGAAGCTGCCGACCGCCAGCCCCACGCCGGCAACGAGCGGATAACCCAGCAGGGGCTGTTGGTCCAGGAACGCCATGGAGTGTCTTGGTCAGATGGTGGAAGCGAGCTTGAAGATGGGCAGGTACATGCCGACGACCATGCCGCCCACCAGGACGCCCAGCACCACCATGATCATCGGTTCGATCAGGCTGGCCAACGCGTCGACGGCGTTGTTGACCTCCTGCTCATAATACTCCGCCACCTTGAAGAGCATGGTGTCCAGGGCGCCGGCCTCCTCGCCGATGGCCGCCATCTGCACCACCATGTGCGGGAACAGGTTGGTCTGCTTCATGGCCAGGTTGACCGGGTAGCCCACCGCCACGTCGTCGCGGATCCGCAGGATGGCCTTCTCGTAGACCGAGCTGCCGGTGGCGCCGGCGACCGAGTCCAGGGCCTCCACCAGCGGCACGCCGGCCTTGAAGGTCACCGCCGTGGTGCGGGCGAAGCGGGCGATGGCGCTGTTGTTCACGATTTCGCCGATCACCGGGATCTTGAGCACCACCCGGTCCAGGAAGTGCTGGAAGCTGGGCGAGCGCTTGTAGGCGTAGATGAAAGCGCCAATAGCACCTACGGCCGCGATCAGCACGGCCCACCAGTAGGAAACCATGAAGCGCGAGGCATTGACGATCAGCTGGGTGAAGGCCGGCAGGTCGGCGCCGAAGCCCTTGAAGGTCTCCTCGAACTGCGGGACCACGAAAACCAGCAGGACCGCGCTGACGATGATGGCCACGGCAATGGTCATCACCGGGTAGAACATCGCCTTCTTGATCTTGCCCTTCAGGGCCTCGATGTTCTCCTTGTAGTTGGCGATGGTGTCGAGCACCGTCTCCAGCACGCCGGCGCCTTCACCGGCCCGGACCAGGTTGCGGTACAGCTCGTCGAACTGCACCGGGTGCTTGCTGATCGCCTCGTACAGTGAGGAGCCGCCCTCGATGTCGGCGCGGATGCCGCCGACCATCTCCTTCATCCGCGGGTTCTTGTTGCCGCCACCAATGATCTCGAGCGCGGTGACGATGGGCACGCCGGACTTCATCATGGTCGCCATCTGGCGGCTGAAGAAGGCGATGTCCTTGGGGGTGATGGCCTTGCCGGCCGAGCCGAACAGCGGCTTGGACTTGGGCTTGACCACGGTGGGCGTGATGCCCTGCCGGCGCAGCTCGGCGCGGAGCATGTTGGCGTTCCGGGCCGACTGCTCGCCCTTCATCTTGACGCCGCGCTTGTCGGTCCCCTCCCAGACGAACTGCGCGAGCTCGCTGGTGGAGCGAGCCGCCGGCGCGGACTTGACGGCAGAACGGGTTGCGGACATGTGCTTGTTCTCCCCAGCCGGCATCCCCATGCCGGCACGAACCGGCATGGTAGCGGGTATTGGGGCGGCAGGCACCCCGCCGCCGGCTGGCCAGGGCGGCCTCCTGGAGGAACCCGTGCCACCCCCTCGCCGATGGTCTCCGGGCCGGATAGCCGCTGATCGAGGGGTGGGGCGTCTACGCCGTGCCTTCAGGTGACGCGAAACGTCACTTTTTGCCAAATGCGCCATGGAGCAGGTTTGTGGTGCGGATCACGCATTGGGGACGGCCAGGGCTCGGTGTTTGCCGCGCAAGATTGGTAAGATGCCGCCGCGGGCGTCGCGTGGGGAGTTGGCACGTAACCTGCGTGGGGACAGATACGTGGTCGTCGATCACGGGCTCGCTTGAAGGGCACGGGAGGTTCCGCGCCCGCCAACAACCGTTCTAGGGGAATCAACATGAAGAAGCAGCAGGGCTTTACCCTGATCGAACTGATGATCGTCGTGGCGATCATCGCCATCCTGGCCGCCATCGCGCTGCCGGCCTACCAGAACTATGTCGCCAAGTCGCAGGTCACCGCTGGCCTGGCCGACATCCGCGGCGGCGTGACTGCCTATGAGGAAGCCATCCAGTCGGGCAAGAGCGGCGCGGTCTCCCTCGATGACCTGGGCCTGAACTCGAGCACCGCTCGTTGCAATATCGCTGCTGCGGGTAACTATAACGGCACTGGCAACCGCAGTATCACCTGCACCCTGAAGGGCAACCCGAAGGTCTCGAACCAGACCGTTGCCTTGGAGCGCAACAGCTCCGGCGCTTGGAACTGCAAGGCCAGCTCGGGCCTGGACGCCAAGTTCCTGCCGACTGGCTGCGTCAAGTAAGCAGCGACGACAGGCTAAGGAGGGGGCGGAAACGCCCCCTTCTTCCTTGGGGGGTCTTGCATGGATCGGGGGGTTTCATGCGCCGGCAACGTGGATTCACATTGATCGAGTTGATGATCGTGGTCGCGATCATCGCCATCCTGGCCGCCATCGCGCTGCCCGCCTACCAGAACTACGTGGCAAAGAGCCAATTGGCAGCGGGTCTAGCGGAGATTCGCGGCGGCCTGAACAGCTTCGAAGCGCACGTGCTGGTCGAGAACCTCGATACGTTCGACTTGGCCGATGTTGGATTGCCGACGAGCACTTCGCGTTGCAATCTGAGCATGGCGCCTGGCAGCACCGGCTTCATCCGTTGCACGCTCAAGGGTAATCCTATGGTGGCTGGCAAGACGATCGAGCTTGCTCGTAGCGCATCCGGGCAGTGGGCCTGCAGGGTGGATGCGACCATCGCCAGCCGGCTGCGTCCCGACGGGTGTAGCTGATCACAACGCAGCAGAGAGGGTTCCCGTGGGGAAGTGGGTGGATGGGCGTGCACGCCTGTTGAGTCTGCATGTCGCCACCTTGCTGGCACTGCTTGGCCTGGTTGCCTTGGTCTACTGGCCAGGGCTGGGTGGCCCTTTCATATTCGATGACTTCCCGGCGCTGGTCGGCAACCAGCGGATCCATGTAACTGGCCTCGCCTGGGGCGAGCTATGGCGGGCCGCCACCAGCTTTGATCCGGGTGGCACCGGTAGGCAGTTGGCCATGGCCAGCTTTGCGCTCAACCACGCCTTGGGTGGCCTGGATCCTTGGGGATGGAAGTTGGGTGGCCTGCTGGTGCATCTGGCAAACGCACTGCTGGTGTATGTGCTATGCCTGAGGTTGCTCGCGCTGGCCGGCGTCCATGAATATTTGCGCCTATCTGCCGCTGCCCTGGCGTTGGGGTGGGCCGTGCATCCGCTTCAGGTTTCCGCCGTGCTGTACGTGGTGCAGCGGATGGAAACCTTGTGCCTTACCTTTACATTGCTGGCCCTGCTGGCCTACCTGCGTGGCCGTCGATTGCAGATTGCAGGTGGCCGTGGCTGGCCATGGCTGCTGGCCTGCGCGCCGTTGCTGCTGCTGGCCTTGGGGGCCAAGGAGAGCGCGCTGCTGTTGCCGCTATTCACCCTTGCGCTTGAGTTGACTCTACTGGCATTTGGTGGGGCCACAGTGGCGCAGCGGCGTTTCTGGCGCTGGGCCTATGCGTTGGGTCTCATGACCGGTGTGGCGATCTTCGTTACGGTTGTGGTACCCCACTACACCGCCCCCAACGCCTATTTCAGCAGGGACTTCGACCTCGTCCAGCGGCTGCTGACTCAGCTCCGGGTCCTGCCCATGTACTTGGGCCAGATCCTGCTGCCGATCCCGGCACGCATGCCGTTCTATTACGACGACTTCGAGGTCTCCACATCTCTGCTGCACCCCTGGACGACGCTTGCCGGGGGAGGGCTGTTGGTGGGGCTCCTGCTGCTTTCCACGTACTGGCGCAAGCGTGCGCCACTCGCGGCACTCGGTGTCCTGTGGTTCTTTGCTGGACATGCCATGACGTCCAACGTGGTGCCGTTGGAATTGGTCTTTGAGCACCGCAACTACTTTGCTCTTCTCGGCGTGTTGCTGGTGTTGGCAGAGGGCGTCCGCCGAATCCCGGTCCGCGATGGCCCGGGGATCAAGGTGACCGGAACGGTGGCCGTTCTGGTGGCTCTAGGGTTTCTCGGGACTATCCGGGCCGCGACCTGGGGGGACCGCCTTTTGTTGGCCGCCGAACACGCGAACATGAATCCCGACTCGCCACGCGCGCTGCAGGATCTGGGTATCGCGTACTACGAGCTGTCAGGTGGCTCGACTGATTCGCCCTTGTTCAGCCTGGCGCTGCAGGTCTTTGAGCAAGAAGCCGTGCTCCCGAGGAGTGGGATACTCCCGGATCAGACCTTGGTGTTGCTGCATGCAAAGTACGAGCTGCCAGGTGCGGAGCCGGCATGGGATCGTCTGGTTGCGAAGCTGAGGGATCGCCCCCTTTCGCCCGAATCGCTAATTGCCTTCTACGCCCTGATCGAGCAGCGGTACAAGGGGGTCGAACTGGACGACCGTCGCTTGACCGAGGCCATCCGGGTGCTGATGGGTAGGGCGATGCTGCTGCCGCACAAGTATGCGCAGTTCGGAGATTACCTGCTGCGATATGCGGGTGAGATGGATCTGGCTTCCGATGCATTTGCGAATGCGGTACTTTCGAGCCTGGATCGGGGCGACGAGGCCTACGCACGGCAGGTTTTGTCGGCGTTAGTGGACGGCGGGCATGAGAAGCAGGCCGAGTTTGCGCTGGAAAAGGCACGCGAGGCTGGGTTCACGGAGTTGCTCGATTACTCGGTGCAGCACGCCCGGGCGAAGTAACGCGGCCATGCAGGTATGCCTGGCCACTCGGCGGAGAGCTGATGAACCTGCTGTCGAGAATCGTCGATCTGCCGCGCGGGCGCGTGGCGCGGGGCACTGTAGCCACTACGGCGGTGATGGCCGTTCGCGTGTGCGCACTCGCGGTGCAGATGTTGCTGGCTGCGCGTCTGCTGCAGCCCGAATCGTTCGCGCACTATGTGGCGGTCGGGGTGCTCGCCGTCCTGCTCGGCGGATTTTCCACGTTCGGCACTCAACTGCTCGTCCTCCGCGACGTGGCGCGTGGCGAGGGGATTGAATCTTTTGCCATTGGCCTGGGAACCTGGCGCTGGCTGGCGTTGCCGCTCTTCGGGATTTACTTACTGGCATGCCAATCCATGGGATTGCTCGGCGGAGCTTGGCTGCTGATTCTCGGGGTCGGCGTTGCGGAATTCTTCCTGCAGCCGCTGCTGCAGCTCATCGCAGCTGTGCTACAGGGTCGCGGTGCAGTGCCCTTGGGCCAGGGGTGGCTGGTAGCTCCCTTGGCCGCACGGGCATTGCTGATCCTTGGGTTGACGCTGGTTTCCCCGCCGGAGCCTCTGGCTTGGCTGGGAGGCGTCCACCTGGTCGCCTCTCTTGCTCCAGTCGTCTTAATGCTGCGTTTCGGCGGCGTCGGGGTTCCTTCACACCGCCAATGGCGACGTCTGCTTGGGAAGGAGTGGGGGGCGGCAGCTGGGTTCGCCTTGCTTGGCGTTACAGCGAATGCACAGGCGGAGCTGGACAAGCTTTTGGCCGTAAGGCTCCTTCCGCTCGGTGCGGCTGGCCTCTATGCGGCGGCGTCCCGCGTGCTCGGCGCGGTCGTGCTCCCGGTTATGGCAATGCTGGTATCGGCCATGCCTCGCCTCTTTGGCAAGGTGGAATGGGATCGTCGTTTGGTGTCCGCGCTCGCAACAGCGTCATTGGCGTACGCCTGCCTCGCCGGAGGTGCTGTCTGGGTGCTTGCACCCTGCGTGGGCTGGCTACTGGGTCCAGGGTATGCGGGGGTGGAAGAAGTGCTCCGCACCCTGCTCTGGGCTTTGCCCGCGCAATCGCTGCGCCTGGTTGCCCTGAATGTGCTGATGTCAAAGGGTAGCCCGGCTACGCGGGTTGGCGTGGAGGCCTTCGGGATGGCGTGCCTGGTTTCGGTTGCCTTGGGGATGAGGGCCGCCGGGTACGGCCTGGCGGCAGCTGTGGTGCTAGCAGAGTGGGCGACGATGTTAGTCGCCGTGGGAGTCATCGCCCTTCAGGTGGGACGGCGAAGGTGGGATGCCCGTTGACGGGTGGCGGGGTGTGGCTTCGACGCGAGCCAAAGGTAGTGTCCAGGAGCGCTTGGAGCAGAGCGCTCCAGGGTGCTAGCGACTTGTGGCGCCACGACCTAAGGGTTGCACGTAACGGGAGAATCACCAGCCTCGCAAGCAGGTAACCTGTCTTGCGGAAGCTGTCCGGAGCGAGCTTTCCCGCAAGCAGCAAGTGCGAGCGATTGACGTGATACTCGTAGAAGAAAGAGCCATTGCGTGAGCTGCCGGAGCCAATGTGGGTGACGGTAGCGGAATGGCATTCTTGCATTATTTTACCGCTGCTTGCCAGGCGTGCAGCAAGTTCCACGTCTTCTCCATAGAAGAAGAAGTCCTCATCGAAGAGCGGGGTGTCAGGTAGCAGTTCGAGGTTGAGCAGAAGGCAGCATCCGGTCGGATAAGGAAAAGCGCCCGGCCTTGCAGTCCGAAGGACGAGTCCGGTAGGGCGATGGTAGTGATTCAATGGCGAGACGGGGGGCGCATCATGGTTCGCCCGCACGCGTGGATACGTGATCGCGCATTCCCGTCCCAACGCTTGCATGTCGTTGAGGCTGCCCGCCTCGAGCGTTGCATCCGAATTGATAAGGAGGACTCGGGAAAAGCCAAGGTCGCGAGCCATGGCGATGCCGATGTTCGCGCCACGGGCGAAACCGGTGTTGGTTTGGTTGTGATGAAAGAGGATATTGAATCCCGATAGCCTGGCGCTGCATGCGGACTGCAGGGCTTCCAGTGAACGTCCGGCGTCCTCAGAGTTGTCGATGACAATCGCATGGACGAAGCCGTCAGTCATCAGGGAAGAAAGGCACTGAAGAGTGGCGGCGTGATCACGGAAGTGAAGGACGAGCGCAGTTAGATTGGTGGTGGTCATGTCACCCCGGCTTGCTGGCGATTGCGATGGTCTCATTGCTCCAGCGGTACGTCATCGTGGCGAGTATCTGGGTTGCGGCACGTAGGATCCTCGCCTTGAGCCTGTCTACTTCCAGGTCGTGGTTATTTGCGGTTGCCAATGCGTAGCGATACATTCCTGCGCTTTCCATGCCGCGCGTCAGGAGCCTGATGTCGCGAAATCCGCTTTCCTCCAGTACGCGCCGGAGTGATGCGTGGCTAGGGATGGCTAGGTGGTAGGGGGGGTGGAGTCCCGTCCATGCGAGCCCGAGGGCACGCCTGTCGAGTGATCGCGGGTTGGGTAAGGCAATCCAGACCGCGCCACCAGGTTTGAGCACGCTATACACCTGGGTTAGGGTTTTCCTGATGTTGGTGCTGTGCTCTATGACGTGTGAAAGCGTCACATAATGAAAGGTGCCGGGCGGATAAAGCTCTGCCAGGTCGGAGCCCAGTTCGACCTCCAATCCGGCCTTTCGGCACTGCGCAACCGCCTTGGGGTCGGGGTCGCAGCCTTGGGGCTGGATCCCCATTTCGAGCGCGCGCAGCAAGAAGTCGCCATTTCCGCAGCCATAGTCCAGCAGACGTGTGGTCGGCTTCAGGAGCCTTTCAGGCACATGCCTCGCGTAGACGTCAACGCCCATGCGCAGTGGCGGTATGAGCATGAACAGGATGTGGCCAATACTAAGCGCCGATTTCCGGCGCATGCGATAGCGCCTGTTGAGGTATCCGTTGATCAGACGCCCGGCCAAGGCGACTCCATGCTCCCTGGCAAGTGCATCCGGTTCCCGCTCATGCGTGTAATAGCTGTCGTAGGCTTGATGCAGCGAGGCATCGTCCGGTCGATCTATCAGGTAAATGGATTTGCAGTCACGACATTCCGCGAAATGCCAGGTGTCTGGAAACAACAGCGCGTCGTCGCGACGTCCCCCGATAGGTAGTGCCTCCCGTGAGGAGCACAGGGGGCACGCTTCCGCGATGGTTCGCGAACCTAGCGACCAGGTTATCTCACATGGCGGCGTGGCGGCGCTCTTGGCCATGGCACCTTGCATATGCTTCGATGTAAGCACTGATCATTCCTTCAATGCTGAATTTCGTCACGGCGCGGGTGCGGGCTTGCTCCGACATTGCCCTGAGGAGCTTGCCGTCCTGGGCCAATTTCCTGGCCGCGCCAGCAAACGCTGAGACATCATCCATCGGGCACAGGAATCCCGTTTTTCCGTCCTCCACCACTTCTGGTAAGGCTGAGCAGCGCGTGGCGATGACTGGAAGGCCACAGGCCATCGCTTCGGCTGCGGCAAGACCGAAGCCCTCCAGCCGGGATGGGAAGAGCAAGGCGTGCGCATTCGCATAGGCATCCACGAGGGCCTGGTGCGAGGTCAATCTTCCGGCTACATGAATGTTTCGCGGCAGCCCTTCGCCCAGCTCGCTGGTGCCTACTACCGTAAGGGTGGCTGTGCCCTCGAGCTGCCTCATGATGGCGGGAAGCAGGTCGATGCCTTTGCGGCGGGCGTTGCTGCCAACGTAAAGCAGGCGCAGAGGAGGAGAGTAATCGCGTTTGAGTGGTGGGATGAATGTATTGCGAGTGTCGATGCCGTTGGAAATCACGGAGATCGGGAGTGGTCCGAATACCCTTTCATTCGCTTCAGCGGTGAATCTGCTTACCGCGGTAAGGACGTCTCCCCGGGCCAGCATCCGGCGCTCGATGGGCTTGAGGTGCAGGCGGTGATATATACGTTGCGCGGTCGTCTTTCCCATGCTCGTTAGTGGATCGTGCACACAGTGATGTGTGGTCACGACCAGCTTGAGGTATGACGGGACGAATCGCGGATGCAGGCAGCTATTCACGTGTGCAATGGTTGCCCAGTCTGGCGGCTGGGGCCTGCGCACCGTCCACGGTGCATACTCCGCGCGCAAGGGAAGCCAATCGATGGCGGTACGGATGCCCGCCGACTCGAGGCCCGCAGCCAGACGCTCAGTAAAGACATCGGTGCCGGTGCCCGCGCGTATGGTGGGGAACCAGATGCCAGGCTTCCTCGCTGCGGTGCTCATTTCCTTGGAGCCTGCTGTTGGGCTGCGGAAGTGGACAGGTGGTCCTCCCGCTTGTCCCCGGAAGGCGCTTCGACAGGAATGGATTCCGTAGCCAGTGACGGCCATGCTCCTTCGCGCGAAGACGCAGTGGAGCGGAGTTTGGCTTCGCCGGGATTCACGGGGCGCCTCCAGGGTCGCGTCCATCGGCCGAGCTGCATGCCAGTTCGGCGATATAGCTCCTGGCGACGGCGTGCCATCCGAATCGTTGCACCACCTGATGCCGGGTAGCGCTGGCCCAGCGGAGACTTTGCTCATGGTCGTCCAGTAGCTGGATGATTTGGGCAGCAAGGGATTCCGGGTTGGCCGGTTGCGCCAGATACGGCGGCCACTGTCCGTCGAACAGTTCCCGCACGGGTTCGATGGCAGTGGTGACAACGGGACAGCCGCAGGCCAGTGCCTCGACGCTCACCAGGCCCAGACCTTCGCGGTCACCGGAGCGTGCAGGGATGAATGGCGCAACGAGCGCGGCTGCCCGCCGGTAGAGCTCGGGGAGCTTGTCGTGCGTGACCGCGCCGAGAAAGCGGACCTTGTCCGCGATTCCAAGATGGCGGGCCTGGGCCATGCGTTCCTCGAGTTCCGGACCAAAGCCGGCGATTGTTAGCGTGGTCCCCGGATGCTTGGCAACGACCATCGGCATGGCGTCCAGAAGGTGGCGCAGGCCCTTCTTCTCGACCAGGCGTCCGACGAAGAGCAGTTCTCGCGGGCTACGCGGGGTTCCGGGATGCGGCGCGAAGCGCCGGCAGTCCACGCCCATGGGGGCGACGCTCGTGTGCGCCGGGGCCATGCCAAGCGCGTGCAGTGGTTCCAGCATGGCGGTACTGACCACCGTGGCCCGGGTACACCTGCGCAGCGTCCATTGCTTCAGTTTGCGCGGCAGCCAACCGCCCAGGGCATAGAGGTCTGCGCCGTGCGAGGTGACCAGGATGGGGCTGCGATGTAGGCCAAGGGTGCCGGCCAGGGCGGCGACGAAGCCCTGGGGAATGATCCAGTGCGCGTGGATGGCCGCGGGCGGGCGGTGACGGACCACGCTCGCGAGGGCCAGCAGTTGTCCCAGCAGGAAGCCGGGCAGCAGGGCCAGCATCCAGGGGTGCCGGCGCAGGTTGGTGACAATGCCGCCGTCGTTCACCAGGCGCTCCAGCGATTCCGGCGCATAGCGGTAGCGCACTACCTCCACGCCGTCGAGCGTTTCGCGCGTCGCCGCGCCTGGCGCGTGCGGGCACAAGACCATTACCTCGAAATGGTCCACCAACCGCTTCGCCAGCTCATGGACGAAACCGGGTTCGTGGTCGTTTGCCCAGCGCGGGTATGTGGAGGCCAGGACCAGCAGGCGAGGACGCGGGGAGGGGTTCATTGCGGCTTGCGCAGGGTAACCCGGTAGGACGTGGTCAGGGCTGGCCACTCTGGCCAGAACCAGCCCAGCATCGTGGCGGCCAGGTTTATTGTCAGGACCAGCGGTCCGAGAAGGGCAAGCAGTAGCAGTCGACGCAGGCCGTGCGCGCCGGCCGCCGGGGCGGCCAGCGCTAGGCAGGCGAGCACGGCGCTGGCCTGCAGCGCCGAGTTGGTTGGCTGCAGGCGTTCGACTTCCAGGCCGCAGCGACTCCCGCTGCGCTCCCACCCGTGGACGGTCCAGCGCTGGAAGTCATAAGGAGCGTCATGCACGGGATAGAGGAACGGCATACTCAGTTCGGCGAATCCACCGGGCTTGAGCACGCGTGCAATCTCGGCGAGCACTGCGTCCGGGTCTCGGGTGTGCTCCAGCACCTCGAAGCATGCTACCGCGTCGATCGTGGCGTCGGCGAAGGGCAGGCGATGCGCGTCCCCGAACACATCAGGCCGGCAGCCGTACATGCCCACGGCCGTGGTCGGGTAGTCGAACGCGATGTACCGGGTGTCCTCGGGAAGATGCAGTGCGAGCCAGCGGTTGGCGGCGCCGATGTCGAGGACCGTGCCGCGGCACTGTCGCAGTCGTGGACCTGGATCCTGGGTGGCCAGCAGCCATTGCGGATGCAGGGGCGTGCGGGCCAGCCACCGGAACTGGCCCCGCAAGCTGCTGGCGCCGGACGCGTCACTCATCGCGCAGGTAGGTCAGGTTGGTGATCTGCTCGGAGATCAGGCCGATCAGGAACACGATTACCGCCGCGCTGAAGAGCAGGGTGCTCATGTTGGTGAAGCGGTGCTGGGTCGCGAAGGTGTAGGCGTAGTAGCCCAGGCCGGTGGCGAAGAAGGACAGGGATACCGGGATGAACAGCTTCAGCGGCGAGTACAGGGTGGCGATCTTGAAGATGATCAGCAGGAAGCGGATGCCGTCCTTGACCGGGCGGATGTGGCTGCCGTTGCCGACGCGCCTGGCCACCGGGATCGGCACGTAGGCCACCGGGTAGGCGCTGCGGAAGAAGGCCATGGTGCTGGTGGTCGGGTAGCTGAAGCCGTTGGGCAGCAGGTGCAGGAACTGGCGGAACTTGTCCGCCCGTACCGCGCGGAAGCCCGAGGTCAGGTCCATGACCTGGTGGCCGGTCATGCGGGTGGCCAGCCAGTTGTAGAAGCGGTTGGCCAGGCCGCGGTGCAGGTTGGCCTGGCCGCTGCCGTCGCGGGCGCCAACCACCATGTCGTAGCCCTCGGCCAGCTTGTCCAGCAGGCGGGGGATGCAGGCGGGGTCGTGCTGGCCGTCGGCGTCCATGAACACCAGGATCTCCCCGCTCGCGGCGCGCGCGCCGCGCTTGACCGCGGCTCCATTGCCCATGGAATAGGGGGCGCCGAGCACGCGGGCGCCATGGCTGGCGGCGATGGCCGCGGTGTCGTCGGTGGAGCCGTCGTCGACCACGATCAGCTCGGCCTGCGGGAACAGCTCCCGGATGGCCGGAAGCGTGCGGCGCAGGCCCTCGGCCTCGTTCTTGGCCGGAAGGATGATGCTCAGGCTGTTCAAGCTGGTTTCCCCGGGATCCCCGGCGCTATCGTAATGCCTGTCGGGGAGGGACGGAACGCGCCGGGTCCGGTCGTCCGGCGGTGATCGCCGGCGGATCGGCCGGGGTTTTGCAGTACTCTTTCCATGGCCAAGGGGAAAGCCACCTCCATATGAATGCGATGTCCGCCAATCTTGTCGGAATCACGGGTATTGCCCGTCGCCTGGTCCAGGACGGAGCCATGGACGAGGCGGCCGCCCGTGCCGCCATGGCCCAGGCCGCCGAGGCCAAGGTGCCGCTGGCCCAGTTCATTGCCGAGAAGAGGCTGGTCACCCCGGCCCAGCTGGCGGCCGCCAACTCCATCGAGTTCGGCATCCCGCTGCTCGATACCTCTGCCTTCGACCCGTCGCAGAACGCGATGAAGCTGGTCAGCGAGGAGCTGGTGCAGAAGCACCACGTGCTGCCGCTGTTCAAGCGCGGCAGCAAGCTGTTCGTGGGCGTCAGCAACCCCACCCAGACCGGCGCGCTGGCCGAGATCCAGTTCCATACCAACCTGGCGGTCGAGCCGATCCTGGTCGACGAGGACCAGATCCGCCGCACCCTGGAGCAGTGGCAGAACGCCAGCGCCCAGCTGGACAGCGGCCTGGGCGAGGACGACGAGGGCCTGGAGAACCTCGAGGTCGGCGCGGGCGACGAGGACGGGATCGGCGAATCGGGTGTCGACGCC
>NZ_ALIP01000103.1:0-21784 GCF_000283075.1 Pseudoxanthomonas sp. GW2 | reverse complement strand
CTCTACGCCGCCGGCGGCCGCCGCACCTCGCACGATACCGGCGACACCTTGTCGATGACCATTGCCGCGGTGGACGTGTACGACTTCGCCCGCGGGCGCTGGAGCACGCTGGAGGCGCCGCTGCCCACCCCGCGCGCCGGCGCCGGGGCGGTGGCGGCAGGCGGCGCGCTGCTGGTGCTGGGCGGGGAAAGCGCGCGCCAGGTGCCGGCGCACGCCGAGGTCGAGGCCTACGACCCGGGCAGCGGGCGCTGGCGCAGCCTGGCGCCGCTGCCGCGCGGACGCCATGGCACCCAGGCCACCCTGCTGGGCGGCGCGGTGCACGTGGCGGCCGGCAGCGCCGACCGCGGCGGCGGTCCGGAACTGGACGACCACCTGCGCCTGTCGCCCTGAGCGCGGGGCGGCCACGGTGCAGTGCAGCGTGGCCGGCGCAGGACGGGCAGGTATAAGGGAACCCGGCCGGGGCGACACAGCCGGCCACGCGACCGCCGTGGGGGAGGGTCGCGCGCAGCATCCCGTCGTTACCAGCCCGCGGCCCGGCCCGGGCCCGTCCAGCACTGAGGGAGCTTCCATGTCGTTGACGCCTGTGTTCGTGTTCCTCGCCATCGGCCTGGCCGCCGTCGTCGGTCTTGCGACCTTCGCCCTGCGGCGCGAGCGCAGCCGCTGAGTCCGCGCGCCCGCGGGCGCGTTCCCCGGTTTCCTCCGTCCCGGCCCGCATGCGGCGCGCGTGGCCGTGTGCGCAAGGCGCGCCTGCAACGGCGCGTGCGCCCGGTTCACCCGCCGTGGACGGGGCTTGCCCAAGCATGTCGCCACGCCGGGCGCGGTGTCCGGTCCGAGGAGCGAACCATGCTGTCGACCTTTACCAACGACGCCGCCGCCACCGGCATGAACGCGCTGATGATCGCGGCGGCGATCTTCGCCCTGATCCTGACCGTGCTGTGGATCCTGGTGCCGTTCGCGGTGTTCGGGATCAAGTCGCTGCTGCGCCAGCTGATCGCCGAGCAGCGCCGTACCAACGACCTGCTGACCACGCCACCGGTCGCCCCGGCGGCGACCACGGTGCGCACCGACGTGCCGGGCGAGCCGGTCTACGTGCGCCGCGCCGTGCCCTGAAGGCACGCGGCTTGAACGGTTCACCCAGCGCCGGGCGGCGTCTCACCGGCTGAGACGCAGGCCGGCCACCGTGCCGGCATGGAGCTGACCGACAAGCTCGCGATCCTTGCCGACGCGGCCAAGTACGACGCTTCCTGCGCCTCTTCCGGCGCGGGCCGGCGCGACTCGCGCGGCGGCAAGGGCGTGGGCAGCACCGAGGGCATGGGCATCTGCCACTCCTACACGCCCGACGGGCGCTGCGTGTCGCTGCTGAAGATCCTGCTGACCAACTTCTGCATCTACGACTGCGCCTACTGCGTCAACCGCGCCAGCAGCAACGTGCGCCGCGCGCGCTTCACCGCCGCCGAGGTGGTGAAGCTGACGCTGGACTTCTACAAGCGCAACTACATCGAGGGGCTGTTCCTCTCCAGCGGCATCATCCGCAACGGTGACTACACCATGGAGCAGATGGTGGAAGTGGCGCGCAGCCTGCGTGAGGACCACCACTTCGCCGGCTACATCCACCTCAAGGCCATCCCCGAGGCCTCGCCGGAACTGCTGGAGAAGGCCGGGCGTTACGCCGACCGGCTGAGCATCAATGTCGAGCTGCCCACCGCCGAAGGCCTGGCGAGACTGGCGCCGGAAAAGCGCGCCGACGGCATCCGCGATGCCATGGGCGAGCTGCGCTGGCGCATCGACGAGAACACCGAGGCGCGCCGCGCCGCGAAGGCCACGCCACGGCGGCGGCCGCCGCGGTTCGCCCCGGCCGGGCAAAGCACGCAGATGATCGTGGGCGCGGATGGCGCCGACGACGCGGTGATCCTGCGCACCAGCAACGCGCTGTACGGCGACTTCCGCATGAGGCGGGTGTACTACTCGGCCTTCAGCCCGATCCCGGATGCTTCGGCGGCCTTGCCGCCGCGCGCGCCGCCGTTGCAGCGCGAGCACCGCCTGTACCAGGCCGACTGGCTGCTGCGCTTCTACGGCTTCGGGGTGGAGGAAATCGTGCCCGAGGGCGCCGGCATGCTCGACCTGGACATCGATCCCAAGCTGGCCTGGGCCCTGCGCCACCCCGAGCGCTTCCCGGTGGACCTCAACAGCGCCCCGCGCGAGCTGCTGCTGCGCGTGCCCGGGCTAGGCGCGCGCAACGTGGACCGCATCGTCGGCGCGCGCCGCCACGGCCGCCTGCGGCTGGACGACCTGGCCCGGTTGCGCGCCCCGCTGAAGAAGCTGCTGCCGTTCGTGAGCGTGCTGGACCATCATCCACGTGCACGCCTGGACGATCCGGCCCGCCTGCGTGCACAGCTGGCGCCGCAGCCGCGCCAAGGCGAGCTGTTCGCATGAGCGGCTACCGCGCGCAGCTGGATCCGCCGTGGGACCTGGGTGCCTGGCGCGATGCGGCGCGCCGGGCGTTTGCCGCCGGCCTGGCACCGGAGCAGGTGGACTGGAGCGGCGATGCCCAGGGCGGCCTGCTGCCGTGGCCTGAACTGGCGCGGGCGCCGCTGGCTGCCGGAGTGCCGGCACTGGCGATGGCGCCGGCATTCCTGGAGCTGGCCGCGCGCGTGCTGTGCCATGGCGATCCGGGGCGGCATGCGCTGCTGTACCGGATGCTGTGGCGCATCGGCCATGGCGAGCGGCGGCTGCTGGAACGCAGCACCGATGCCGACGTGGCCAGCGCCCGCGCGCTGGAGCAGGCGGTGCGCCGCGACAGCCACAAGATGAAGGCCTTCGTGCGCTTCCGCGCGGTGCCGGGGGAGGAGGAGGCCTACATCGCCTGGTTCGAGCCGGAACACTGGATCCTGGACCGGCTCGCGCCGTTCTTCGCACGCCGCTTCGCCGGCATGCGCTGGACCATCGTCACCCCGTACCGCAGCGTGCGCTGGGACGACGGGCAGTTGTGGGCCGGCCCGGGTGGGCTGCGCGCCGACGTGCCGGCCGACGACGCCCAGGACGGCCTGTGGCGCACCTACTACGCCAGCATCTTCAATCCGGCGCGGCTCAATACCCGGATGATGCGCCAGGAGATGCCGCAGAAGTACTGGCACCTGCTGCCGGAAACGCGCCTGCTGCCGGCGCTGGTGCGCGATGCCGGCGCGCGCGTGCGGCAGATGGCCGAGCGCGAACCGCAGCCGCCGCGCAGGCGCATGCCGCGCCGCAGCTAGGAACGCGTGCCGCGCGTGCGCCCGGTCACGCTTGCGTGGCCCGGTGCCACGCATCCCGCGGTGCGTCACGCCCGGTCCGGTTTTCCGTGCTAGCCTCCGCCGCGTACTGCACTGGACCCACCTGGAAAGGCAGGCTGGCACGTGGAGCAGGAACCGGGCCCGAAGATGGAGGTGACCCGCAGGCAGGAGCGCATCGCGTTCCTGCTGGTGACTGCGGTGGTGTTCCCGCTGCTGGCGGTGCTGGTCGTGGCCGGCTACGGCTTCATGGTCTGGATGTGGCAGTTGCTGTTCGCCGGCCCGCCGACGGGGCCGTGACGATGCCAGGCGGCGCGCTCTCCCGGCGAGCACTGCTCTTCGGCAGCGAGGATGCCTGCGGTCCGCGCCCGCCCTGGTCGATCCCCGGACAGGCCTTCGCCGCGCGCTGCACCGGTTGCGAGGCGTGCATCCGCGCCTGCCCGGAACGCGTGCTGCGGCGCGCACCCGATGGCCTGCCGCGGTTCGATCCGGCCGCGGGCCGCGGCGAGTGCAGCTTCTGCGGCGCCTGCGCCCAGGCCTGCCCCACCGGCGCGCTGCTGCACACGCGGGCGCGTCCCTGGAACCTGCGCGCGATGGTGGCCGATGCCTGCCTGTCCGGCGCCGGCATCGTCTGCGCCAGCTGCCGCGAGGTCTGTCCCGAACAGGCGATCCGGGTACCGCCCGGCGGCCGCGGCATGGCCATGGTCGAGGCCGCGCGCTGCACCGGCTGCGGCGCCTGCACCGGCGTATGCCCGGCCGGCGCGATCGCGCTGGCCGCGGCTGAAGAGGAGGCCTGCGCATGAACCCGCAGGACGAGGTCAACATCGCTTCGTTCGTGCTCCAGCACCGCGCCGATGCCTTGCCGGCACTGCGCGCGGCGGTGGCTGCCGAGCCCGCGCTGGAACTGGCCATCGCCGGCGACACCCGCAGCGTGGTGCTGTGCGAGACCGCCGACCGCTACCGGGTGATGGACCTGGTCGAACGCCTGCGCGAGGTGCCAGGCGTGCTGAACGTGCTGCTGGTCTACCACCACGCCGAGCCGTCCGCCGCCCTGGACGAGCCCGTTCCCCCGCCCCATGCCAGGGGAGCTTCCGCATGAGCACCACGCGCCGCGACTTCATCCGTACCAGCGCCATCGCCACCGCCGCGGCCGCCGCCGGCCTGCCGCTGCCCGGCGGCGGCACCAACGTCGTCACCGAGGGCGACCAGGTCCAGCTCAAGTGGTCCAAGGCGCCGTGCCGCTACTGCGGCACCGGCTGCGGGGTCAACGTCGCCGTGCGCGATGGCCGCGTGGTCGCCACCCATGGCGACGTGCATGCCGAGGTCAACCGCGGCATCAACTGCGTCAAGGGCTACTTCCTGTCCAAGGTGCTGTACGGCGCCGACCGCCTCACCACGCCGCTGCTGCGCAAGAAGAATGGCGCCTACGCCAAGGACGGGGACTTCACCCCGGTGTCCTGGGACGAGGCCTTCGACGTGATGGCCGAGCAGTTCAAGCGCGTGCTCAGGGCCAAGGGCGGCGAGGGCATCGGCATGTTCGGCTCCGGCCAGTGGACGATATGGGAGGGCTACGCGGCGACCAAGCTGATGCGCGCCGGCTTCCGCAGCAACCACCTGGACCCGAACGCGCGCCACTGCATGGCCTCGGCCGCCTACGGCTTCATGCGCACCTTCGGCATGGATGAGCCGATGGGCTGCTACGACGACATCGAGGCGGCCGACGCGTTCGTGCTGTGGGGCTCGAACATGGCCGAGATGCACCCGATCCTGTGGACCCGGGTCACCGACCGCCGCCTGTCCCACCCGCACGTGAAGGTGGCGGTGCTGTCCACCTTCGAACACCGCAGCTTCGAGCTGGCCGACATCCCGGTGGTGTTCAAGCCGCAGACCGACCTGGTGATCCTCAACTACATCGCCAACCACATCATCCGCACCGGGCGGGTGGACCGGCAGTTCGTGGAGAAACACGCCACCTTCAAGCGCGGCGCGACCGACATCGGCTACGGCCTGCGCCCGGAGCATCCGCTGGAGGTGGCCGCCAGCGGCGCGGCCGACCCCGGCGCCGGCGAGCCGTGCAGCTTCGACGACTTCGCCCGCCTGGTCGCGCCCTATACCCTGCAGCACGCGGTGGAGATGACCGGGGTCGAGGCCGGCTGGCTGGAGCAGCTGGCCGAGCTCTACGCCGACCCGAAGGTCAAGGTGATGTCGTTCTGGACCATGGGTTTCAACCAGCACACCCGCGGGGTGTGGGCCAACAACATGGTCTACAACATCCACCTGCTGACCGGGAAGATCTCCACCCCGGGCAACAGCCCGTTCTCGCTGACCGGCCAGCCCTCGGCCTGCGGCACCGCGCGCGAGGTGGGCACCTTCAGCCACCGCCTGCCGGCTGACATGCTGGTGGCCAACCCGGAGCACCGGCAGCACGCCGAGGAGATCTGGAAGCTTCCGCGCGGCCTGCTGAATCCGAAGCCCGGCTACCACGCGGTGGAGCAGAACCGCGCGCTGAAGGACGGCCTGCTCAATGCCTACTGGGTGCAGGTCAACAACAACATGCAGGCCGGCGCCAACCTGCTGCAGGAAACCTGGCCTGGCTACCGCAACCCGGAGAACTTCATCGTCGTCTCCGACGCCTATCCCACGGTCACCGCGCAGGCCGCCGACCTGATCCTGCCGGCGGCGATGTGGGTGGAGAAGGAGGGCGCCTACGGCAATGCCGAGCGCCGCACCCAGTTCTGGCACCAGCTGGTGCAGGCCCCAGGCGAGGCGCGTTCGGACCTGTGGCAGCTGATGGAGTTCTCCAGGCGCTTCACCACCGACGAGTGCTGGCCGAAGGAGATCCTCGACGCCAATCCGGCCTACCGCGGCAAGACCCTGTTCGAGGTGCTGTTCGCCAACGGCAAGGTCGACGCGTTCCCGCTGTCGGACATCGAACAGGGCTACGCCAACCAGGAGTCCCGGCACTTCGGCTTCTACGTGCAGAAGGGCCTGTTCGAGGAGTACGCCGAGTTCGGACGCGGGCACGGCCACGACCTGGCGCCGTTCGACGCGTACCACCAGGCGCGCGGCCTGCGCTGGCCGGTGGTGGACGGCAAGGAAACCCGCTGGCGCTACCGCGAAGGCAGCGATCCCTACGTCAAGCCCGGGGCCGGCTTCCAGTTCTACGGCAACAAGGACGGCAAGGCGGTGATCTGGGCGCTGCCCTACGAGCCGCCGGCCGAGGCGCCCGACGCCGAGTACGACCTGTGGCTGGTCACCGGCCGGGTGCTGGAGCACTGGCATTCCGGCTCGATGACCATGCGCATCCCCGAGCTGTACCGGGCGTTCCCGGCGGCGGTGTGCTTCATGAACCCCGACGACGCCCGCGCGCGCGGGCTCAAGCGCGGCGACGAGGTGCGGGTGGCCTCGCGCCGCGGCGAGATGCGCACCCGGGTGGAGACCCGCGGCCGCAACCGCATGCCCCGCGGGGTGGTGTTCGTGCCCTGGTTCGACGCCGGCCAGCTGATCAACAAGGTCACCCTGGACGCCACCGATCCCATCTCCAAGCAGACCGACTACAAGAAGTGCGCGGTGAAGGTCCTGCCCGCCTAGGAGACGCGCCATGCGCAACCGCAACCTGCTGGTCGCCATCCCCCTGGCCCTGCTGCTGGGGGTGGTCCTGTTCTTCCTGGGCGTGCTGATCGGCAGGGGCCTGGCCCGCCGCGGCCACGCGCCGGAGCCTCCGCCGCCGGCGGCCGCGGCGCCGGTGGACGCGCGCGCGGTGTTCGTGCCTGGCGCCGGCCAGATCGACGCGGTGCGCCGCGGCGTGCCGGTGGACCAGGAAGGCCATCCGCCGCCGATGGCGCGGGTGGAGAACGCCGACCTGAAGCGCGTGCGCGCCTACCCCATGCAGCCGCCAACCATCCCGCACGCGATCGACGGCTACCAGGTGGACCGCAACAGCAACCGCTGCATGCTGTGCCACGCCCGCGCCAACGCCGCCACCTTCCAGGCCCCGCCGGTCAGCGTCACCCACTACATGGACCGCGACGACCAGTTCCTGGCCTCGATCTCGCCGCGGCGCTACTTCTGCCTGCAATGCCACGTGGTGCAGACCGATGCCCCGGTGCTGGTGGCCAACCAGTTCCGCGACGTCGACAGCCTGCTGGCGGCCCCGGAAGCCGCGCCCGCGGCGGAGGTGCGCTGAATGTTCCGCCGCCTCCGCCGCCAGCTGGGCCTGCTGTGGATGACCCTGCGCTCGCCCAGCCGCTATTACAGCCTCGGCTTCCTGACCGTGGCCGGGTTCGTCGCCGGGGTGCTGTTCTGGGGCGGGTTCAACACCGCGCTGGAGGCGACCAACACGGAGAAGTTCTGCACCAGCTGCCACGAGATGCGCGACAACGTGTTCGAGGAGCTGAAGGCCACGATCCACTACAGCAACCGCTCCGGCGTGCGCGCCACCTGCCCGGACTGCCACGTGCCGCACAACTGGACCGACAAGATCGCGCGCAAGATGCAGGCCTCCAAGGAGGTCTGGGGCAAGGTCTTCGGAACCATCAATACCCGCCAGAAGTTCCTCGACGAGCGCCTGGTGCTGGCCGGCCACGAATGGTCCCGGCTCAAGGCCAACGACTCGCTGGAATGCCGCAACTGCCATGACTTCGATTCCATGGACCTGACCCGGCAAAGCGCGCGCGCCGCCGAGGTCCACCGGTTGTGGCTGGGCACCGGGCAGAAGACCTGCATTGACTGCCACAAGGGCATCGCCCACCGCCTGCCGGACATGGCCGGCGTGCCCCAGGGCTGAACGCTTTTGCCCGATCTTGGTGCATGGCCGGGTGCGTGCGCCGGCGCCTCGATGAACCGGTTACGCCGCGGATGAGCAAGTTCGCAAAATGCACCTGCACGGTGCGCGGAATTCACAGCGCATTTATTGCGGTGCGGGGTAGATTGCAGCCGTAGCTCGCGCATATCCCCCACGATCTGCGTTGACTTCCTTCCCGAACCCACGCTGCCCCCGTCCCGGAGGCGGCGCGGGCACCGTCAACCCGATAAAACGAGCCTCCGCGATGCCTGCCGTCCCCGTTTCCGCCGGTGTTGCCCTCAGGGAACCGAAGCCGCTCCGGCTTCCGCCACGGGATGCGAGGGGCCGCTTCATGCGGCGGCAGGCGGCCGCGGTGATGCCGCAACCGGGCCACCACAGCATCCCGGTGCTGTTCGTGGTCTCGGAGATGGCCGACTACATCAAGGCCGGCGGCCTGGGCGACGTGGCCGCGGCGTTGCCGCGCGCGCTGCGCCCGGCCTGCGACGCGCGCGTGCTGATCCCTGGTTACCCGGAGGTGCTGCAGCGGATCCGCTGCATGAACATCGTCGGCCAGGTCGCCGCGCACGCCGGGCTGCCGGAATGCCGGATCGGCCTCACCCACCAGCCCGACGGCCTGCCGGTCTACGTGCTGCTGTGCCCGGAGCTGTTCGAGCGCAGCGGCTCGCCCTACGTGGACGGCGCCGGCGCGGAGTGGGAAGACAACGCGGTGCGCTTCGCCACCTTCGCCCACGCCGCCGCGCGCATCGGCGCCGGCGAGTGCGGCCTGCAGTGGAAGCCGGCCCTGCTGCACCTCAACGACTGGCCCTCGGCCCTGGCCGCCGCCTACGTGCGCTGGACCGGCGGCGACACCCCCAGCGTGCTGACCATCCACAACCTGGCCTACCAGGGCGTGTTCCCGCGCAGCGTGGCGAAGGCCATCGGCGTGCCGCCGGCGCACCTGGCGGACATGGAATTCCACGGCCGGCTGTCGTTCCTGAGGGCCGGCATCGTCAACGCCACCCGGATCAACACGGTCAGCGTCAGCTACGCGGCGCAGATCGTGCGGCCGGAGGAAGGCTGCGGCATGCACGAGCTGCTGGCGCGGCGTGCGGCGCAGGGGCACCTCAGCGGGATCATCAACGGCATCGACGACAGCTGGGACCCGGTCCGCGACCGCTCGCTGCCGGCGCGCTTCTCCGCCGCCAACTGCCGCGACCGCCACCTCAACGCGCGCCACGTGCGCGCCGCGTTCGGCCTGCCGGACAACGGCGGCCCGCTGTTCGCGGTGGTTTCGCGCCTGGTCCACCAGAAGGGCCTGGACATCACCTGCGAGGTCGCGCCGCAGATCGTGGCCGCCGGCGGCCAGATCGTGATCATCGGCGGCGGCGAGCCGCAGGTGGAGGCCCAGGTGGCCGCCCTGGTGCGCCGCTTCCCCGGCGCGGTCGGCGCCTTCATCGGCTTCGAGGAGGGGCTGGCGCGGCGCATGTTCGCCGGCGCCGACTTCCTGTTGATGCCCTCGCGCTTCGAGCCCTGCGGACTGAGCCAGATGTACGCGCAGCGCTTCGGCTGCCTGCCGATCGCGCATGCCACCGGCGGCCTGATCGACACCGTCGACGACGGCGTCACCGGTTTCCTGTTCGAGGGCGCCAGCGCCGACGGCCTGCGCCGCTGCCTGCAGCGCGCCATCCGCACCTTCCGCAGCCCGCTGCTGATGGGCGCCATGCGCCGCGCGGCGATGCTGCGGCCCGGCGGCTGGACCCCGGCCGCCCAGCAGTACCACGCGCTTTACCGCCAGGCGGCGGGGATCGCCGCGACCCGGGGGCTGACCGCATGAGCGAAGGCGTGGCAGCGATGCCGCAGGACTGCGAGACGGCCGTCCACGGCGGCCACGAGGATCCGGAGCGCGACGCCGCGCTGGCCGCGCTGGCGGCCGGCGCCCCGGTCGATGCCTTCGCCTGGCTGGGCGCGCACGCGCTGCCCGACGGTGGCTGCTGCCTGCGGGTGCTGTTCCCCGGCGCGCGCGCGGTCAGCTGCAGCACCGGCGCCGGAGAGTGGGCCGCACTGCAGCCGACCCCCGCGTTCGGCGTGTTCGAAGGCCGGGTCGGGCGCGGCGGCGTGCATCTGCTGCGGGTGGACTGGGGCGACCACGTCGAGGAACTGGAGGATGCCTACGGCTACGGCCCGCTGCTGGACGAGGCCTTGCTCGGGCGGTTGTCCGCCGGCGACGGCGAGGCCTGCCGCGAGGCGCTTGGCGCCCGTCCCATGCGCCTGGGTGGGGTGGACGGCGTTCGCTTCGCGGTATGGGCGCCCAACGCCCGCCGGGTGGCGGTGGTGGGCGACTTCAACGGCTGGGACGGGTGCCGCCATCCGATGCGGCTGCGCCACGCCGCCGGGGTGTGGGAAATCTTCATCCCGCGGGTCGCCGCCGGCGCCCTTTACAAGTACGAGATCACCGGCCCGGACGGTGCACGCCTGCCGCACAAGGCCGATCCCTGCGCGCGCCAGTGCGAGCTGCCGCCGTCCACCGCCTCGCGGGTGGCCGATGCGCACCCGTTCACCTGGCACGACCAGGCCTGGATGGCCGCGCGCGGCGGCTGGGAGCGCAAGCCGCTGTCGATCTACGAGGTGCACGCCGGTTCCTGGCGGCGCGACGCCCAGGGCCTGTCCCTGGACTGGGACGCGCTGGGCGACCAGCTGGTCCCGCACGTGCAGGCGCTGGGCTTCACCCACATCGAGCTGCTGCCGGTCAGTGAGCACCCGTTCGGTGGTTCCTGGGGCTACCAGCCGCTGGGCATCTACGCGCCCACCGCGCGGCACGGCGATCCGGCCGCCTTCGCGCGCTTCGTCGACCGCTGCCATGGCGCCGGCATCGGCGTGATCGTGGACTGGGTCAGCGCCCATTTCCCGACCGACGTGCACGGCCTGCAGCGCTTCGACGGCACCGCGCTGTACGAGCACGAGGATCCGCGCGAGGGCTTCCACCGCGACTGGCACACCCTGATCTACAACTACGGCCGCAACGAGGTCTCCGCGTTCCTGGTCGGCTCGGCGCTGGAGTGGATCGAGCGCTTCCACATCGATGGGCTGCGCGTGGACGCGGTGGCCTCGATGCTCTACCGCGACTACAGCCGGCCCGAGGGCGAGTGGGTGCCCAACGAGCACGGCGGCCGCGAGAACCTGCAGGCGATCGCGTTCCTGCGGCGGATGAACGCCGAGATCCGCCCGCGCTTCCCGGACGTGATGCTGATGGCCGAGGAGTCGACCGCCTGGCCGGGAGTGACCGCCCCGGCCGAGCACGGCGGGCTGGGCTTCACCCACAAGTGGAACATGGGCTGGATGCACGACACCCTGCAGCACATGGGCCGCGACCCGGTCCACCGCGGCTGGCACCACAGCGAGATGACCTTCGGCCTGGTCTATGCGTTCGCCGAGCGCTTCGTGCTGCCGCTGTCGCACGACGAGGTGGTGCACGGCAAGGGTTCCCTGTTGCGGCGCATGCCCGGCGACGAATGGCAGCGCTTCGCCAACCTGCGCGCCTACCTGGCGCTGATGTGGGCGCACCCGGGCGCGAAGCTGCTGTTCATGGGCGGCGAATTCGGCCAGCTGGCCGAATGGAACCACGATGCCCAGCTGGACTGGGAGGAGGCCAGGCGCCCGCCCAACGACGGCTTGGCGCGCCTGGTCGGCGACCTCAACCGCATGCTGCGCGCGCAGCCGGCGCTGCACGTGGCCGAGCAGGACGAACGCAGCTTCGACTGGAGCGTGGCCGACGACTCGCGCAACAACGTGGTCGCCTTCCTGCGCCACGACCCGGAAGGCGGCGCACCCTCGCTGCTGGCGGTGACCAACCTGACCCCGACGGTGCACCACGGCTACGCGGTCGGCGTGCCCAGCGCCGGCGCCTGGCGCGAGCTGCTCAATACCGACAGCGCCCACTACGGCGGCAGCAACACCGGCAACGGCGGCCTGCTGCAGACCGTGCCGCGGCCGATGCATGGACATGCCCAGTCGCTGCTGCTGACGCTGCCGCCGCTGGCCACGCTCTACCTCCAGGCCGAGGCATGAACGCGGTGGCGGCACTCGAACCCCCGGGCGCCTGGCCGGTCGGGGAGCACTGGCGCTTCCGCCTGTGGGCGCCGGACGCGCGCCGGGTGGAGCTGGTGCTGGCGGACCAGGTGCTGCCGATGCCGGCCGCCGGCGACGGCTGGTTCGAGGCGGAGGCCGCCGCGCCCGAGGGCACCGGCTACCGTTACCGGATCGATGCCGGCTACGACGTGCCGGATCCGGCCTCGCGCTGGCAGCCCGATGGCGTGCATGGTGCCAGCGCCCTGTATCGCGGCGACTACGCATGGCGCCACGACGGATGGCGCGGCCGTCCCTGGCACGAGGCCGTGGTCTACGAACTGCACGCCGGCGCCTGCGGCGGCTATGCCGGGGTGCGCGCGCTGCTGCCGCGGCTGGCGGCACTGGGCATCACCGCGATCGAGCTGATGCCGCTGGCGCAGTTCCCGGGCCGCCGCAACTGGGGCTACGACGGCGTGCTGCCGTTCGCGCCGGCGCAGGCCTACGGCACCCCGGACGAGCTGAAGGCGCTGGTGGACGAGGCCCATGGCCTGGGCCTGATGGTGCTGCTGGACGTGGTCTACAACCACTTCGGCCCGGACGGGAACTACCTGGGCGACTATGCCTCGCCGTTCTTCCGCGCTGGCTCGCACACGCCCTGGGGCGAGGCGATCGACTTCGACCAGCCTGCCGTGCAGCGCTACTTCATCGCCAACGCCCTGATGTGGCTGGACGAGTACCGCTTCGACGGGCTGCGCCTGGACGCGGTGCACGCGATCGAGCCCACCGCCTTCCTGCACCAGCTGCGGCAGGCGGTGCATGCCGCGCTGCCGGCCGAGCGCCACGTGTACCTGGTGCTGGAGAACGAGCACAACCAGGCCAGCCTGCTGCGCGAAGGCTTCACCGCGCAGTGGAACGACGACTTCCACAACGCCCTGCACGTGCTGCTGACCGGCGAGGACGAGGGCTACTACGGCGATTACGCGCCGCAGGCCACCGCCCACCTGGCGCGGGTGCTGGGCGAGGGCTTCGCGTGGCAGGGCCAGACCACCCCGCGGGGGCGCGTCCGTGGCGAGCCGAGTGCGGATGTGCCGCCGGTACGCTTCGTCGCCTTCGCCCAGAACCACGACCAGATCGGCAACCGCGCCTGCGGCGAGCGGCTGTCGGTGCTGGTGCCGGAGCCACGGCTCAGGGTGGCGGTGGCGCTGACCGCGCTGGTGCCGATGGTCCCGCTGTTCTTCATGGGCGAGCCCTGGGTCGCACGCGAGCCGTTCCTGTTCTTCACCGATTTCGAGGCGCCGCTGGACCAGGCCGTGCGCGAGGGCCGGCGCCGCGAGTTCGCGCACTTCGCCGCCTTCGCCAGTGCCCAGGCGCGCAGCCGCATTCCCGATCCCAATGCCGTCTCCACCTTCGAGGCGTCGCGCGCGCCCTGGCCGGCGCCGGACGATGCCGCGGCCCAGGCCTGGCTGGCCTGGTTCGGCGGGCTGCTGGACCTGCGCGCGCGCGAACTGGTGCCGCACCTGGAGCAGGCGCGGCCGCTGGGCGGCCGCGTCATTGGCGAAGCCGCGGTGGCCGCGGGCTGGCAGCTGGGCGGACGGCAATGGTGGCTGGAGCTCAACCTGGGCCGGCAGGGCCTGCCCAGCGCGTTGCCGCCGGGGCAGGACCTGTTGTGCACCGGACCGATGGAGGAGGGCCAGCTGCCGCCGGACCGGCTGCGCGTGCGCAGGGTCGGCCCATGAGCACGGCCGATGCCTCCCTGCACGCGCTGGCCGCGGCCGCCGGGCTGTGCCGCGAGTGGACCGACGTGGCCGGACGCCCCCAGGTGGTGGCCGACGCCACCCTGCGCGCGGTGCTCGACGCTCTGGACCTGCCCGCGGCCACGCCGGCGCAGCGCCGCGAGAGCCTGCGCCGGATCGAGGCCGTGCAGGCACGGCCGCCATTGCTGACGGCGCGTGCCGGCGCGCGCATCGCGGCCGGCGGCGACGCCGGCCCGCGGCAGTGGGTGGCCGACGACGGCCGCCACGAGGATGCGCGGATCGACGCGCGCGGCTGCGTGCGGGTACCGCTCGCCCCCGGCTACTGGACCCTGCACGGCGGCGCCCCCTGCAGGGTCGCGGTGGCGCCGGACCGCTGCTTCGGCGTGGAGGACGCGGTTGCGGACGCGCGCGCCTGGGGCGTGGCGCTGCAGGTGTACTCGGCGCGCGCCCCGGGCGACGGCGGCATCGGCGATACCGCCGCCTGTGCGGACTGGCTGCGCAGGGTCGCCGCGGCGGGCGGCGATGCGCTGGCGCTGAGCCCGGTGCACGCCGCGCTGGAGGGCGCCGGCTACTACAGTCCCTACGCACCCAGCGACCGGCGCTGCCTGGACCCGCTGCATGCATCGCCGGCGCAGGTCTTCGGCGACGTGGCGGCGCAGGTGCTGGACGGCGATCCGCAGCTGCGCGGACGGCTGCATGCCCTGGAGGCCGCGGAGTCCATCGACTGGAGCGCCGCGCGGCCGGCGAAGTGGGCCTGGCTGCGGCAGCTGCATGGGCGCGGCCTGGTCCTGCGTGCGGACCTGCAGGCGGACTTTGCCGCTTTCGCTGCTGCGCCACCGGCGGAGGTGGCGGCCTATGTCGCCTTCGCCGCGGGCAATGACGCGGAGGTGGCGCAGCTGCACCTGTTCGGCCAGTGGCTGGCGCGCCGGGCCTGGGCTCGCTGCCAGGACCAGGCGCGCGCGGCGGGACTGGGCATCGGACTGGTCGCCGACCTGGCGGTGGGCTTCGATCCTTCCGGCGCCGAGGCCGCGGCCTCGCCGGCGGCGGTGCTGCGCGGGCTGGAGCTGGGCGCGCCACCGGATGCGTTCAATGCCGACGGCCAGGCCTGGGGCATCAGCGGTTATGCGCCGACCGGGTTGCGCCAGTCGGGCTTCGCGCCGTTCATCGAACTGTTGCGCGCGGTGATGCGCGACCGTGGCGGCGTGCGCATCGACCATATCCTCGGCCTGCAACGGCTGTGGGTGGTGCCGCGCGGGGCCAGTGCCCGCGATGGCGTGTATCTTTCCTGCGAACTGGACGCGCTGCTGGACCTGCTGGCGCTGGAATCCTGGCGCCACCGCTGCGTGGTGGTCGGCGAGGACCTGGGCGTGGTGCCGCCCGGGATCCGCGCGAAGCTGGCGCGGCGCGGGATTCTGGGCATCGACGTGCTGCCGTTCACCCGCGACCGCCGTGGCGCGTTCATGCCGCCCCGGCGCTGGCGCCGCCATGCGGTCGCCACCACCACCACCCACGACCTGCCCAGCAGCGCCGGCTGGGCCGAGGGTCGCGACATCGCCTGGCGCCTGGGCCTGCACGACGCGCCCCCCGGAGCGTTGCAGGCCACTCCGCAATGGAGGGAACGGCAGGCCGACGCCGCGCGCCTGCGCCGGGCCTTCCGTGGCGAAGGCATCGACAGCGGAGACCTGCGCATGGATGCATTGCGCTTTACCGCCCGCTCCCCGGCCGTGCTGGCCCTGCTGCCGGCCGAAGACGCGCTGGGCCTGCGCGAGCAGCCCAACCTGCCCGGCACCACCGACAGCCATCCCAACTGGCGCCGGCGCCTGCCCGATCCGCTGCCGGAAGCCGTGCTCGATGCCTCCCTGCAGGCGTTCGCGCAGGCGCGCCGGGAGGTGGCGCCATGAGCCCGGCCCGCCTCCGGCCGCGGGCCACCGTGCGCCTGCAGCTGCATGCCGGCTTCACCCTGGACGATGCCGCGGCGCAGGTCGACTACTTCGCCCGCCTCGGCGCAAGCCACCTGTACTTGGCACCCATCGGCACCGCCGTGCCCGGCTCCAACCATGGCTACGACAACACCGATCCCACCCGGGTCAACCCGGATCTGGGCGGCGAGCCGGCATTGCAGCGCCTGGCGCAGGCCGCGCGCGAGCATGGCATGGGCCTGCTGCTGGACATCGTGCCCAACCACATGGCCACCCACGCCTCCAATGCGTGGTGGATGGACCTGCTGCAGCACGGGCGCCGCAGCCGCCATGCCGAGTGGTTCGACGTGGACTGGGAGGCGCCCGGCGCGGGCGGCCGCCTGCTGCTGCCGGTGCTGGACCGGCCGCTGCATGCGGCGCTGGCCGAAGGCCTGCTGCGGCTGGAACGGCAGGGCGATGGCTGGCAGGTGCGGCACCACGACCAGGCCTGGCCGCTGGCCCCGGGCACGGTGCCGGCGCCGGCCACTGCGCGGGCGCGGGCCTGGCTGGAGCGCACCAACTCCGGCGCCCGCCGCGGCGAGGGCACCCTGGCCGCCATCCTCGAGCGCCAGGCCTACCGGCTGCTGTGGTGGCGCGCCGGCAACGACCGCATCAACTACCGCCGCTTCTTCGACATCAGCTCGCTGGCGGCGCTGCGCGTGGAGCGCCGCGAGGTGTTCGACGCGGTGCACGCACTGCCGTTGCGGCTGCTGGCGCAAGGCGTGATCGACGGCGTGCGCGTGGACCACGTCGACGGCCTGGCCGATCCCACCGGCTACGTGCAGGCACTGCGCGCGGCGCTGGACCGTGCCGGCGCGCGCCGCGGCCTGGCGCCGGGCGAGGCGCTGCTGTACGTGGAGAAGATCCTCGCGCCCGGCGAACAGCTGCCGGCCGCCTGGCCCTGCCAGGGCACGACCGGTTACGACTTCATGGACCAGGCCGGCGCGGTGCTGCACGCCGCCGCCGGGCTGGAGACGCTGCGCGGACGCTGGGAACAGGCCGGCGGCGAGGGCGATTTCGCCGCGATCGAGCGGCAGGCGCGCCTGCTGGTCCTGCGTGGCCCGCTGCAGGCCGAGTTCAACCGCTGCCTGCTGCGGCTGCTGGCGGTAGCGGCGCAGCGGCCGGCGCTGGCCGACTTCAGCGCGCAGATGTGGGCGCGCGCGCTGCAGGCGCTGTGCCTGCGCTTCCCGGTGTACCGCACCTACGCCGGCCGCGACGGCCTGGATGCGCAGGGCAGGGCCTGGCTGGACGCCGCCGCCACGGCCGCGGCCGGCGACCTCGGCCCGGCGGAGCAGCAGGCCCTGGCCACGCTCGCCGGCTGGCTGCGCGGCGATGGCGACGCCCGCGGCGTGCCCGCGCCACTGCTGCAGCGCCTGCGTGCCAGCTTCGAGCAGCTGACCGCCCCGCTCAATGCCAAGGCGGTGGAGGACACGGCCTTCTACCGCCACGGCGTGCTGCTGTCGCGCAACGAGGTCGGCAGCCATCCGCTGCATGCCCCGCCTGGCATCGACGGCTTCCACCACGCCTGCCGCGAACGCGGCCGGCGCCATCCGCTGGCGCTGCTGGCCACGGCCACCCACGACCACAAGCGCGGCGAGGACACCCGCGCGCGCCTGGCCGCGCTCTCGCACCGCGCGCCGTGGTGGTGCGGCCAGCTGGAGCGGTTCGAGGAGGCCGTGCCTGCGCGGCTGCGCGAGGCGGTGCCGGCGACCTTCCGGCTGATGCTGTGGCAGACCCTGGTCGCGGCCTGGCCGCTGCAGCTGCCAGGCCGCCGGGCGCGCACGGACTACGCCGGACGGGTGGTCGCCTGGGCCACCAAGGCCCTGCGCGAGGGCAAGCAGCACAGCAGCTGGACCGAGCCGGACGCGGGCGTGGAAGGCGCGGTCGATGCCCTGGTGCGCCACGCGCTGGAGGACAACGCCTTGCACCAGGCCCTGGCCGCCGCGGCCGCGGCGCTGGGCGTGCCTGGTGCGCGCCTGGGCCTGGCCCAGCTGCTGCTGCGGCTGGCCACGCCCGGGGTGCCGGATACCTACCAGGGCAGCGAGGGCTGGGACCTGAGCCTGGTCGATCCGGACAACCGTCGCCCCGTGGACTACGCCGCCAGGCGCGCCTGGCTGGATGACCCGCGCGACTGGCCCGCACTGCTGCGGCAATGGCAGGACGGTGCGCTCAAGGCACGCCTACTGGCCACCATGCTGGAACTGCGTGCCGCGCACCCGCGCCTGTTCCAGGGCCGCTACACGCCGCAGCCGGCGGGCACCGACGTGGTGGCCTTCCTGCGCGGCAGCGGCCACCAGCGGCTGTGGGCCGGCGCGCTGGTGGGCGATGCCGCTGCCGTGCAGGGCGAGGGCCTGCTGCTGCCCGAAGCGCACTGGGAAGCCCGCAGCCTGCGCCTGCCTGCCGGGCACTGGCGCGAGGTGCTGGGCGGCGCGCGGCTTGGACTGGATTCGCCAGGCAACGTGCCGCTGTCGACGCTGTTTGCACGTTCGCCCGTGGCAGTGTGGACCACTGCATGAGGAATGACGCCATGGACCCGGCCGAACGCCAGCGCCGCACGCGCGAGCTCGCGCGCCAGATCTGGGAGGCCGAGGGCCGCCCCGACGGCCAGGAGCTGCGCCACTGGGGCATGGCCGAGCGCCTGGTGGAGGCCGAGATCGCCGCACGCGCGCTGGAGCAGCCGGCCAACGAAGGAACCGCGGGAGAGGAGGACGACCGTGCCGACGCGTAAATGGAGCCGCCAGTCGCGGCTGGAGGAGGGCACGCCGTATCCGCTGGGCGCGACCTGGGACGGGCTGGGCGTCAACTTCGCCCTGTACTCGCGCCACGCCACCAGGGTGGAACTGTGCCTGTTCGACGAGCGCGGGCGCGAGCAGGAGCGCATCGTCCTGCCCGAGTACACCGACGAGATCTGGCACGGTTACCTGCCCGACGCACGCCCCGGGCAACGCTATGGCTACCGCGTGCACGGCCCGTACGAACCCGACGCCGGCCACCGTTTCAATCCCCACAAGCTGCTGCTGGATCCGTACGCCAAGCAGGTCGCCGGCGAGCTGAAGTGGGCGCCGCACCTGTTCGGCTACACCCTGGGCCACCGCGACCTGGACCTGAGCTTCGACCGCCGCGACAGTGCCCCGTACATGCCCAAGTGCGTGGTGATCGATCCGGCGTTCACCTGGGGGCGCGAGCGCGCCCCGGCCACGCCCTGGGACCGCACCGTGGTCTACGAGGCCCACGTGCGCGGCCTGACCATGCGCAATGGCGCGATCCCGGAAGGGCTGCGCGGCACCTTCGCCGGCCTGCGCCACGACGCGGTGATCTCGCACCTGAAGTACCTGGGCGTGACCGCGATCGAGCTGCTGCCGGTGCACGCCTTCGTCGACGACCAGTACCTGCTGGACAAGGGCCTGCGCAACTACTGGGGCTACAACTCCATCGGCTTCTTCGCCCCGCACCCGCGCTACCTGTCCGGCACCAGCGTCACCGAGTTCAAGCAGATGGTGGCGCGCATGCACGACGCCGGGCTGGAGGTGATCCTGGACGTGGTCTACAACCACACCGCCGAGGGCAACGAGCTGGGCCCGACGCTGTCGTTCAAGGGCATCGACAACACCGGCTACTACCGCCTGGCCGACGACCGCCGCTACTACATCAACGACACCGGCACCGGCAACACCTTCGACCTGACCAACGCCGGTGCCCTGCGCATGGTGATGGACTCGCTGCGCTACTGGGTGCGCGAGATGCGGGTGGACGGCTTCCGCTTCGACCTGGCCACCATCCTCGGCCGCGAGCGCACCGGGTTCGATGCCTCCTGCAGCTTCCTCGACGCGGTGCGCCAGGACCCGATGCTGGCCCACGTGAAGCTGATCGCCGAGCCCTGGGACATCGGCCCGGGCGGCTACCAGCTGGGCAACTTCGCCCCGGGCTGGGCGGAGTGGAACGACAAGTTCCGCGACAACGTGCGCGCGCTGTGGCGCGGCGACCCGGGCCAGCTGGCGGAGTTCGCCACGCGCTTCACCGGCTCGGCCGACCTGTTCGACCACCACGGCCGCAAGCCGCATTCCTCGGTGAACTTCGTCACCGCGCACGACGGCTTCACCCTGCGCGACCTGGTCAGCTACAACGACAAGCACAACCTGGCCAACGGCGAGGACGGCCGCGACGGCAGCGACAACAACATTTCCTGGAACCACGGCGCCGAGGGCGAGACCGACGACCCGGAGATCAACGCCCTGCGCGCGCGGCAGATGCGCAACCTGCTGGCCACCCTGCTGCTGTCGCAGGGCACGCCGATGCTGCCGTCCGGCGACGAGTTCGGCCACAGCCAGCAGGGCAACAACAACGCCTACTGCCAGGACAACGAACTGGCCTGGCTGGACTGGGAAGCGGCCGCGGCGCCGGGGCCGCAGCGCCAGGCCGCGTTCGTGCGCCGGCTGCTGCGCCTGCGCAGGCACTATCCGCAGCTGCGCCGCCGCCGCTTCTTCATGGGCGAGTATGACCGCGCCCATGGCCTGCACGACATCGCCTGGTTCCGCCCCGACGGCAGCGCGATGGAAGAGGGCGACTGGCACGACGGCGAGCGCCGGGTGCTGATGGCCTGCCTGGACGGGCAGGCGCCGACCAGCGGCCTGCACCAGCCCGAGCGCGAGGACAGCCTGGTGTTCCTGTTCAATGCCGGCGACGCGCCCCAGGAATTCCGCGTGCCGCAACACCTGCAGGCGCCGCGCCTGCTGCTGTCCACGGCCGAGGAGCCGCCGCAGCCGGAGGACGGGGCCTGGCACCTGCCACCGCGTTGCATCGTGCTGCTGGCCACGCGCCCGGCGCCGGCGGCCACGACAGGCGAGGGCAGCGCGGCGACCGCCGGCTAGCCCGGCCGCTGCACCCTTCGCCCTGGTACGGGTAGCGGCCGGCTGCCGCGTGCCGCGGGGCAAGGCTAGACTTCGGCCGAAGGCGCGGGAGGGCCGTCGCCAGACGAGGGGAACGCATGCAAGCAAGCAGGATCTGCCTGGCGCTTTGCCTGGCCGCGCTGGCGCTGCCGGCCATGGCGAAGCAGAAGTTCAGCTGGCCGGAGGGGCGCAAGGCCGCGGTCAGCCTGGCCTACGACGACGCGCTGGATTCGCAGCTGGACAACGCGGTGCCGCAGCTGCAGAAGTACGGGCTCAAGGGCAGCTTCTACATCGTGCCGGCGCGCGAGCCGGTGCGGGCGCGGATGGAGGAGTGGCGCGAGGTGGCGCGCATGGGCCACGAGCTGGGCAACCACAGCATCACCCATCCGTGCTCGGCGCATGGTCCCGGCCGCGAGTGGGTGCCGGCGCACCAGGACCTGGACCGCATGAGCCTGGCGCAGATCAAGGAGCAGGTCGAGGTCGCGGACGTGTTCCTGCAGGCGCTGGACGGCTACGCCGGTCCGCGCACCTACACCGCGCCCTGCGGCGACCGCAAGGTGGCCGACGGCGACTACATCGCCGCCGTGGCCGACCGCTTCCTCGGCATCAAGCTGGTCGGCGGCGACGTGGTCCCGGACATGTTCGCGCTGGACCCGGCGGCGGTGCCGGCCGCGGTGCCCAGCGACGTCACCGGCAAGCAGCTGATCGCGCTGGTGGAGGAAGCCGGGCGCAAGGGCACCATGGTCGGCTTCACCTTCCACGGCGTCGGCGGCGACTACCTGTCGGTGTCCAAGGAGGCGCACGAGGAGCTGCTGGCGTTCCTGGCCGCGAACAGGGACAAGTACTGGACCGCCACCTTCCGCGAGCAGATGCAGTGGGTGCGCCAGCAGCAGGAAGCCGCGCGCGGCGGCCGCAAGGCCGGGCGCTGAGGCAGTGCCGGGAACGGCGTCGGCCGCCGTGGCGGTGATCCTGCTGCTGCGTTCGGTGCTGGCGTTCTGCGCGGCCAGCGCGGTGCTGGTCGCGCTCAACCTGGCCGGCGGCGCGCTGGCGCCGCTGGCCGGGCTGCCGCCCG